>NZ_JAQTTX010000004.1:0-64826 GCF_028710545.1 Halothiobacillus sp.
GAATAACCATTAACGCGGGCTTGCGCCTGCTTCGCATTGAGCTGGCGCAAGCCCGTTTCGCACCGAGCCTTGCGACTCATCCCTCAAAAGCCCGTCTCGGCCACGAAGGATTCAATCAGAGGTTCCCTAAGTAAATGCTGATTTATTCCATCCATGGAATAAATCAGCTCGCTCATCGCGGTACACGCCCGCAATGGCTCTCACGAATCAAAGACTTACGTCTTTGTTCGTGTTGGGGCATCCTGCCCCAAGCGGGAAGCACTGAATAAATCAGCGCTTCCCTAACGCGCAAACAGTTGGGGCCATAGAATAATCGCCCAGATCACTGCGGCCATCACGATAGAAAGAAAAACCGCCGCCGATCCCATATCCTTGGCTCGGCCGGATAATTTGTGCGGATCCAGTCCGACACGATCCACCACATTTTCAATACCCGTGTTCAAAAGCTCAACGATCAGAATCAGTAGAATCGAGCCAACGAGCATTCCCCTTTCCATTCCGGATTGCCCCAGGTACAGCCCCAAAGGAATCGCGAACACGGCCAGCCAGGTTTCCTGTCGGAAAGCCTCCTCCTTGCGATAAGCCACCCGGAATCCCTGCCAGGAATATTTGGCGGCCAGCATGATGCGCTTGACGCCCAGATTTTCAGAAGCCATCAGCCCCCCTTAATCGAATTGTGCCTGATAGTCTTCCGCTGACATCCACTCATCCGGATCGCCTGATGGGCGTATGTGGAGAATCCAGCCTGTATCGAATGGATCGTCATTGATCAATTCCGGTGAATCCGAAAGCGCCGCATTCACCGCGATGACGACACCATCGACCGGGCAGATCACATCCGAAGCGGCTTTCACCGATTCCAGTGTGGCGCAGGCTTGTCCGCGCTCAACTTTTGAACCGACTTCAGGCAATTGAGCGAATACCACGTCACCCAGCAATTCCTGCCCCTGCTCGGTCACGCCCAGAACAAGCAGATCGTCTTCCAGCAAATACCACTCATGTGTGGGGCCATAACGGCGATCGGTAGGCACGTTCATGTCAATTTCCTCATCAATAAATCTGGCCAGCAGTCTACCTGTTCCGATAAGTCAAATCTCTTTCGAGTAACCGATTTTTCGAATCGTCACGACCATAGGGCACCTCGAAAAACCGTCACGGGCTGACGCCAGCTACGCGTTAGGGAGGGAGCACCGCCCAACGCAGCAATCGAGGCGCGCAGTAGGTTTTTCGAGGCGCCCCATGAACCACCGACACTGCCAACACGCGTATCAAAACACAGATTTGATAACAAAATGGTGAATCCGGAATGAAATTGTGGATCACTGTCGGGCCCGGTGACCCGCGCAATAAAAAACCGCCAGTGATTGGCGGTTTTTTCAAGCGGATCAGAAATGTATTTACTGAATGGAGAACTTCTTGAGCCGATACAGAAAAGTGTCGCGAGACAGGTTCAACAATCGTGCCGCGCGGCTCTTGTTTCCACCTGTACGCGCCAACGCCTGACGGAGCAGGTCTGATTCGACTGCTTCCAGATCGATTCCATTTTCCGGCAAATCGAAACGACGAGTGGTGGACTCCATCGCTTCGGTCGCACGTAATTCATGTGGAAGATTATCTACATCAACAGACTTTCCCGCATGCAGGACGACCAGACGTTCGGCCAGATTACGCAGCTCCCGAACATTGCCTGGCCATGGATGGCGGCGGATCACACCACGCGCCTTTGAAGTGAGACGAGGCAGGTGCAGTGTGTAACGTTCAGCAAATTCCGTCATGAATCGAGCCAGCAACCAGTCGATATCCCCCTGCCTCGCACGCAGGGGTGGCAATTCAATGGGCACGACCTGGAGGCGATAAAATAAATCCGCGCGGAAACGCCCCTGCTCGACCATCTTGGCCAGATCACGGTGCGTTGCGGCCACAAGACGAACATCGACTGGACGGCTCTGCGATTCACCCAGACCCAGCACCTCGCCTGTTTCCAGAAAACGGAGCAATTTGGCTTGCACGGGCAAGCTCAATTCGGCAATTTCATCCAGAAAAAGAGTACCGCCATCGGCCGACCGAATCTGGCCTTCATAGTCGGCATGAGCGCCGGTAAACGCGCCCCGTTTGTGGCCGAACAACTGTGATTCAGCCAGAGATTCGGAGAAAGTGGCACAGTTCACGGCAACATAAGGACGATCTCGACGCTTTGAACCGTCATGCAATGCACGCGCGACCAGTTCCTTACCAGTGCCCGACTCCCCGAGAATCAAGGTCGTGGCTTCGGTCGCAGCGACGATCTGAACACTTCGCAGAACCGCCTCAAAGACGGGCGATTGCGTCCAGATTTGACTGAACAGAGAATGATCTTTCATGCCGAACCCACACTATTTTTTCAATCCGAAAATTATACATGGCGGCGCGATAATTGACAGATGGATGACTTGAAGCGACCGTCGTGGGTTCATAAACCAAGCAAATATGTTTATCATATTCCACCAATTCATAAATAAAAGGTTATTTAACATGCAAAACCTGCCCGCGTGCTCGAAGTGCGGCGCCGACTTCACCTATATCGACCAAGGCCATTTCGTGTGCCCCCAATGTGGACACGAATGGACCGCAGAGGAAGCTTCCACCAAGAATGACGAACTCGTCGTCAAGGATGCCAATGGCAATATCCTGCACGACGGCGACACCGTAACGGTTATCAAGGATCTGAAAGTCAAGGGATCATCCCTCGTGGTCAAGGTCGGCACGAAAGTGAAGAACATTCGCCTGGTTGATGGCGATCACGATATCGATTGCAAGATCGACGGCATCGGCGCAATGGGACTCAAATCCGAGTTCGTCAAAAAATCCTGACGGATTGATTTCAGGGCACCTCGAAAAACCTTTCGAGGTGCCCATGCACCACATGGACGTGGTGCCGCGCAATCGCATAAGCGATTGAAATAGCGTGAGTTTGTCGCGGGTTTCCCGCGACGAACGTCCTCGAAAAATCCCAAGGATGGGGTTTTTCGAGGTACCCTTCAGTAAATGCTGATTTATTCCATCCTTGGAATAAACCAGCGCTTCCCTCAAAGACGCCGCTATTTTGCTTCGCTGGCAATCAGCGACGTAAGTTTGGCGATTACCTGCTTGCTGTGATCGTCTGGATCGACATCCATAAACATCGCAGCCAATCGTCCCTGTGGATCGATGATGAATGTATGCCGTTTGGCTAATTTCATCATTCCGAGGATCGAAAACAGGGAATCATACGCCTGCGCCACCTTGCCATTGTCATCTGCAAGCAAGGTGAATGGGAGATGGTATTTCTTTGCGAACCGCTCGTGGCTGTCGATACTGTCTTCGCTAATGCCAACGACCACCGCTCCCATGCTCTGAATCGTGGCAATGTCATCTCGGAAAGTACAGGCTTCGGTCGTACAACCCGGTGTCTCATCCTTGGGGTAGAAATAAAGCACCAACCACTTCCCCCGATAATCCGAAAGTGTATGCATTACCCCCTTTTGATCCGGCAAACTGAACGATGGCGCGGCTTCACCCAATTTGAGTTCCGCGTGAACAACACCGGCCCAAGCCACGCTCAAGACGATGGCTAACGATGACAGCAAACGCAAACCTGATCCCATCTTTTATTACTCCAAATAGAAACCAAACATAAAACAAGCTCAGGCATGTTCTCATCGTTCAACCCGTATGAATCCGACCGGCTTGCGCATCTAAAGCCCAGTAAACATACCGGTAAATATAGACCTAAATCCCGCTGGAACACGGTTTGCAATTAAAGTGGTCATGGCATAATCCATCCAGCCTCTATCGGCCAATTCAAAAGGAAGGAAACAACATGTCGCTGGTTAAAGAATTCAAAGAATTTGCCATGAAAGGCAATATGATCGATATGGCGGTCGGTATCATCATCGGCGCTGCGTTCGGGAAGATTGTCTCGTCCCTGGTCAGCGACATCATTATGCCGCCCATTGGCCTGCTGATTGGCGGCGTGGATTTCAGCAAACTGAGCATCGTGATCCAGGCCGCGCATGACAAGGTGCCCGAAGTCGCCATTCGCTACGGACAATTCATCCAGACGGCTCTGGACTTCACCATCGTTGCCTTTGCCATCTTCATGGCGCTGAAGGCAATCAACAAACTCAAGCGTCCTGAAACACAAGACAGACCCGCAGAGCCACCGGCCCCGCCCGCAGACATCCAGCTTTTGACCGAAATTCGCGATCTGTTGAAAAACAGGGCCGACTGAACATCAGCCAATCAGGGCGTCGGGCTTGGCCAGCGTTGATCGATTGCGTCGATTTTCTCCATCAGAGAATCTGGCAACTGAAGGCTGGCAGCGCCAATGTTTTCGCTCAGTTGATCGATACTCGTCGCCCCGATAATGACCGAGGTTGTAAACGATTTTTGCAGAACGAAAGCGATTGCCATTTGCGCCGGCGATAGCCCGTACGCCTTCGCCAATTCGAGATAAGCCTGCACGGCTTCATGCACATTGGGCTTGGCATAGCGTTGGCCGAAACCCGGAAATTCCGTCATTCGTCCGGCCGCATTCGGATTCATTTCATACTTGCCAGTCAGCAATCCGAATGCCAGCGGACTGTATGCCAACAGACCGATACCCGTTCGTTGGCTTACTTCTGCCAGACCATCCATTTCAAAACGTCGGTTCAGCAAGTTAAATGCGTTCTGAATACTGACCACATGAGACAAACCCAGCCGCTCGGCTGCCTGCTCAAAGGACATCACGCCCCACGGGGTTTCGTTGGAGAGTCCGATTGCGCGTATCTTTCCCGCTTCAACCAAACGGGAAAGCGATTCGAGTTGATGTTCGATCGATACGGCTTCACGCTCACGACGGCTGTCATAGTAGCGCTCACCAAACTGGGGGACATAACGTTCAGGCCAATGGATTTGATATAGATCAATGTAATCGGTCTTCAAACGCTTGAGACTGCCTTCGACCGCCGACTGGATTTGCTCGGCATTCACCCTCGGCCCGCCGCGTATCCAGTCCATGCCACGAGCCGGGCCGGCAATTTTTGTGGCGATGATCAGATCATCTCGCCGCCACCCCGCCAACCACGATCCCACGAACGACTCTGACCGGCCCTGTGTTTGCGCCCGAGCCGGTACAGGGTACATTTCTGCGGTATCGATGAAATTGATGCCAGAGGAAAAAGCAAAGTCGAGTTGCCGATGGGCCTCTGCTTCTGTATTTTGCTGACCAAAGGTCATTGTGCCGAGGCAAATGGTGCTTACTTCGATCCCCGAACGTCCCAAAGTTCTGTGTTCCACCAGCAGTGTTCCTCCTTTTTGGATGATTGTGGCCTTTTAGACTGATTTTTTCCGGCTCTTACTCGCCATGAGTCACGATCGGATGGATGGTCAAACCGATATTCAATTAAACGGCTATTTATTAACCATAGCATACGGGCCTGATTCAAACAGATCGCCCCACACTCCGGAGAGTTCAACCATGCAAGAACCTGCCATTCAAATCTGCGCCGTGCATCAGGCGCTCATCACCACCGTGGCTGCCAGCAGAAGAGACGACCGAATATCGCAAGCCACCATGGAAATGATCGAGCAATACCGCAATGATGGCTGGGTCAAACTCGCTCATGTTCTCAACACATGGCTTAATGGCGCTGAACCGGACATGGCGCTGCTGGATGAAGAAGATCAGGAAATCATAAAAGGCATCGAACATGCCACTGAATACCCCGATTGGCTTGACTCTCTGGCCGACAAGGCGCGCGAGGAAGCGGCCCTTGGCATTGCACAACTCATTTTCGCGGCGACTTGGGGTGACCACAGCGCGCTGGACGTACTATCGAACATGCGCGAAGCGGCAGATGACGCGGGTGTCGAGAGATCGGCAGCACATGCTTTTGTAGCCATCGTGGAAGGCGAACGGGATGCTGCATCCATAGAGCAAAAATACCCTCAAGCTGATCCATTGTTGATTCGCCTTGTCATCGAACGCTTGGAGAAACTGGAAAGCGAATAGTCGCCAATACTTATGCCGGGGCCAGCAAAGCGCCCGAATTCGCTTTTGGCAACAGGGTACTGATAAAGTGAAGACTTTACTCCTCAGATGGTCACTCAGTGGATAATCGTTTTTCACAAAATGTACTGATTACCCTGCTGCTTTATTGCGCTCTGGCCATTGCCTTTGTCGTTTATGTCCACGCAGAAAAATCCATCGGCGAGGCAAACGAGCAACGCTTCAATAGCATCAATCTGGCTCATGAACTGCGAAACTCATCCGATGAACTGACACGCATGGCTCGCTCCTACGTCATCACGGGGGAAGCCATCTACAAACGCGATTATCAGCGTATTCTGGATATCAGGAACGGCATGGCTCCAAGGCCGGATGCAATGACCTGCCTGTCATCGAACTGGGGACTATCCGACGCCTTACCGACCAAAATCGAAGACGAGCTTCCCGCCAAGCCGTTTCTCGAACGGCTCCGACAGGGCGGATTCACGCCACGGGAGTTGCAACTGCTTGAACAAGCGAAAAGTATCTCCGATCATCTGACCGTGATGGAACGCCGCGCGATGGCGATGATTACCGACGGTAGCAACACGCCCGCCGATATCAGATTCTCGGCCGCCGAGTTGCTCTATAGCCCGCAATACAATCAAGCCAAGCGTGAGATCATGCAACCGATTCTTGAAGTGACCCGTATGGTCGCCACAAGAACGGCCGCCGAAGTCGAATCTGCAGAAAAAACGGCACTGATTTTACGCTGGGTCTTCATTGCGCTGGCCATCGGTCTGATTCTGGTACTGATCAGAACATACACCAGCCTGCGGCGCGTATTGGGCACCACACCGCATAAACTTTTCACGAAAATCAGCCGCATTGGCGAAGGTGATTTTCATAAGCCAATTACCATCACGCCAAGGCAGAAAAATTCGGTACTCGATTGGTTGGCTCAAACCCAGAGCCGGTTGGCCGAGCTTGATCAAACACGTGCGCAGCACGAACAAAAAATCAACCGGATTACGAGGCTGTATGCAGTCTTGAGCCAATGCAATCAGGCGATCGTGCGCTGTACGGATGAGCAGTCTCTTTTTGAGCAAATATGCAAGGACGCCGTGCACTTGGGCGGCATGAAGATGGCATGGATCGGCAAACTCAATCCTGAAACACGACAGGTTGAACCGGTCGCCTACTTCGGTCCAGGCTCGGATTATGTCAAGGATATCGAGATATCCATCGATGAATCCAAGCCCAATGGCCAAGGCCCAACCGGTACCGCCATGCGCACTGGGCAGCCTTTCTGGTCCCAGAACTTCAGCGAAGACCCATGCCTCAAACCATGGCATGAAAAAGGGAAAAAATACGGCTGGCACTCAAGCGCATCTTTGCCTCTTTTCAGGGAAAAACAAGTAGTCGGGGCATTCAACATTTACTCCGATGAATATGGGGCGTTTGATGAGGCCGAACAAAATCTTCTGATAGAAATGGCCACCGACATCGGTTTTGCTCTGGATAATTTTCACCGCGAATCTTTGCGCATCAAAGCCGAACAGGCCCAGGCCGAAACCTACCTTCGGCTGGAGAAAATCACAAACCACGTGCCCGGGATGGTCTTTCAATGCCGTATGCAGCCAGACGGCATGCTCTCTTTCCCGTTTGTCAGCTCGGGCGCGAAGCAGATTTATCATCTCGCGCCGGACGCCATAAAGCACGATGCAACAAGCCTACTGAACATAATCCACCCCGACGACCTAAGCAGCTTTCTGACCGCCATTAAAAAATCGGCTGACACGCTCCAACCCTTGCACCACGAATATCGGGTAATCCATGAAGGCCAGATCCAGTGGCTCCGAGGTCTCGCCACGCCAGAGAGAGAACCTGATGGCGCCGTCCTGTTTACCGGATTCATTTCAGATTGCACCGAAGAAAAAAACACCGAGGATCGCATCGCCAACCTGCTGCACTTCGATAGCCTGACGGGGTTACCCAACCGCAGGCTGTTGGTCGAGCATGCAGACTATGCCATTTCGCAGGCTCGGCAGAAGAACCAGTCGTTGACCTTGATGTTCATCGACCTGGATCACTTCAAGCACGTCAATGAATCGCTCGGGATTGGCGTCGGTGATGAACTGCTCGTCAGTGCTGCCAACCGGATTCTCTCGGTGATTCGGCCAAACGATACACTGTCACGTCAAGGCGGTGATGAATTCTCCCTGTTGGCACCCGCCTGTGACACCGACCAGGCGACCCTTCTGGCCCAACGACTGATTGAACAGTTCAAAAAACCATTTTTCATTAATCAGCAGGAAATCAACATCACGCTCTCCATCGGGATCGTCAAGTACCCGGAGGATGGATTGAATTTTGACGATCTGTCACGCCATGCCGATATTGCGTTGTATCAATCCAAAAATTCAGGACGAAACACGTTCCGGTTCTTAACCGATGAAATGCAGGCCTATTCGCATCGCCTGATGAAGGTGGATGCGGCCTTACGCAAGGTGCTGCAGGAAAAGCAGTTTCATCTGCTTTATCAACCACAGGTCGACCTTAAAACCCGGCGCATCATCGGCGCAGAAGCGCTGATTCGCTGGACGCCCCCGGACTTAGGCATCGTGGCTCCGAACGAGTTCATCCCCATTGCAGAGGAAAATGGCCAGATTCTGCCTATCGGTGAATGGGTGTTGCGCGAGGCCACCCGCACGGCGAAAAACTGGCTTCAATGGGTGGAGTCAGACTTCGTTATCGCCGTGAATCTGTCCGCAGTGCAGTTCCGTCAGCCGCAACTACCCGACATGATTCTCAATATCCTGAGCGAGACCGGATTGCCCCTGACCCATCTTGAACTGGAACTTACCGAAAGCGTGGCATTGGAAAACCCGGACAAGGCCAAACTGATGATGGATACGCTCAACCAGCACCACATCAAGCTCTCGATGGATGATTTCGGCACGGGCTACTCTTCGTTGAGCTACCTGAAACGATTCAAACTCTACAAATTGAAAATCGACCAATCCTTCGTTCGGGACATGACGACCGACGCGGAAGATCGAGCCATCGTTTCAACCATCATCAATATGGCACAAACGCTGGATCTGGTGACGATTGCCGAAGGCGTGGAAACCGAGGCACAGTTGAACATGCTCACCGAGATGGGTTGCCACGAGTGTCAGGGCTATCTGACCGGCAAACCGATGCTACCCGATGAATTTCAGGCATTACTGGTTGCCCAAGCGGCCAAAACCGAATGATCAGACTAAGGGGCACCTCGAAAAACCGTCACGGGCTGAAGCCAGCTCCGCGTTAGCATGTTCGAGTGCAAGGAGCCGCGGGCTTGCGCCAGCTTCGCGTTCAGTGAGCAACGAGACATATCAAGTAGATAGGCGAGGCGCGAACGAGCACGCGACGCTGCAATCGGACAGCGCAGTAGGTTTTTCGAGGTGCCCTAAGGTAAGGTCTGCACAAATAAAATGCCATCCCACCCACCCCTCATCCCCCTTTTACAAAGAGGGATGTGTACTCATTCAAAAAGGGCTGACTCCCCCCTTTGAAAAAGGGTGGCTGGGGGGGATTTGCCGAATCGTACTTGGTGCCCGAAAAAACTGAATATATACAGATTTTCCAGGAATTAATCCGAACCCTGAATAACTCAGGGAATCAGGAAATGTGCAATGGGTACCGGTTTGGCAACACCATAACCCTGGTGATAGTACACACCGATTTGCCGTAGCGTTTCCATCTGATCGAGGTTCTCAACGAACTCAGCAACGGTGATCGTGTTCATTTCAAACGCGATGGCCTGAATGGACTCGACAATGGCCCGATCGATCCGGGACTCGGTAATATGGCGCACAAACTCCCCATCGATCTTCAGATAATCGAAGGGAAAACGCTTGAGGTATGAAAAGGTCGAAAGACCAGTGCCAAAATCATCCAGCGAGATCTTGCAGCCGAGTTCCTTGATACCCAGAACGGCCTGTCTGGCCAGCTTAGTATCGGCAATCACCATGGTTTCCGTGATCTCAAAACAGATCTGCTCCGGACGGCAACCGGAGGATTTGAGCAGCAGCCCGATCTCGTTTATTAAATTGGGATCCGTAAGGCTGGCTCCGGACAAGTTGATCGATACCTTGCTGATTTCGGCCCGCCAAGGTGACCGGGCCAGTTGTTCCAACGCCGATCGCATGACCCAGGCATCGATCGCGGTCATCAGTCCATAACGCTCTGCAATCGGCAAGAAATCGGAGGGTGGCAACACATTTCCATCGGGATCTTGCCAACGCAACAATACCTCGAACGCCTTGACATCCGGATGGCGGGTATCGCGAATGGTTTGAGCAAACAGGATAAACTGCCCCGCCTGCGTATCGCCAGCCAGTGCGGCCCGCATGTGCTGCACCCAGGTCAATTCCTGCACGCGATGACTGAGCAGGCTGTCCAGATTGTCTTCGACATGCACCAACTGATTCCGATCAGCCAGAGACAATTGGCATCCCGCAAGCACAGCCGAAGTCAGCAAGCCCAAATCACGTGTTTGAGCCCGATTGAATACCGTGAATCCGGCCCGCAAATAACGGGCACCCGCGCCCATCTTTTTCCATTCAAACTCGATGCGATCCTTGAGCTTCTGAGCCACATCCCCGCCACGCACGCCCATGACGGCCGATGTCAGACACAGGATGAACACGCCCGGACGTACCCGTGAGGCATAATCGGACAACCCTTCGTCGCTCAGAATCCGACTCAAACGCAGTTCGACCCGATTGCTTTCTTCATGTCCCATCAGGGCGTCGATCTGTTCGAGCTCGGGGATATGCATCCCGATGACGATCATCGGTTGCATCGCCCCCGTTCTATCTTTGGGCCAGGCTTGAAGCCGCCGGGATAACCCCATATCGTTCTGCAGGCCGGTCAACGGATCACTCAATAACTGCCGGGCCAGCGATTGCTCCGACAGGCGGTATGCCTGCACCATTTCTGTGGATATCACAGCCAGCAGCGCCGCAATGAATACCAATGCCTGATCGCCCAACAACTCAGCGGCATTGTATCCATGCGATAGATTGATATACGCGTTGAACCAGATCCAGATCAGGATATAAGCCGCGATAGAAAAACGAGCGATCCGGATCGGCAAGGCGTGTGCTGCAAGCGCAAGAACGACCAGACCAATCAGGCTGCCTGCATTGAACTCCAGATTGCCCCAATGCCGAAGCGCGGCCATGACCAAAAGCGACACTACGGCAAACACCAGCCACAAGCTCTTGAGCGATCGCGCGCCAAAAAAAGCCCTCAGTTCCTTGAATGCACGCCCGCAACCTTCATGCAGGCAACTCATGACCAGCGGGGTCAACGCCAAAAAAGCGATGGATTCAGATAACCAGAACAGGCCCACAGTCTGGTAATCATCAATCCATGCCGGGTTTTGCCAGATCCCCAAAACGGTTATCGAACTGGCCATCACCACTGAAGCCAGCGGAATCCCCAGAAGTCGACGACCATAGGGGCTACTGATCGTCGCCTGCATGTAGCGTCGGAACATCAGCACAAGCGCCAGGCTGAGCACAAGCGCGAACGCGCCGACCAGAGATTGGACCATCGTCAGCCCGACAAAGAACAAATTCCAGGCCGTAACAACCACTGCCAAAGGGAAGAGCAGGCTATAACCCCAGATGAGCACAAAACCCAAGGCAAACGCATCGGCAGGCCAGATGGCATAAAAGCCATCCGTACCCAGTGAGGGAAACAACAAGACCGTCAATACGGCTACCAGTACCCAGATAGCGCTGGCAACCAGACCTCGTTTGACCTGCGTCATTAAGTCTGGAATATCGTCCGGCCCGGAAGAGATAAACAAGTTCATTGACTATTCCGTATCAAGTAAAAGTGACGGTGCCGCTATCTTACCGATAATCCACAGACAGGTGGCGCCAATTCAAAGTCAAGGGCACAATGGATTATCTAACTCGCGTCATACTTCCGGCTCCCATCCACCCGAACTGTTCCAATCAATCAGGGTATCAATGAGATTGATCTTATGCCGAAACCCGTACCTTTTCAGGCACCACCGGACACCCTGGACCGATTACCGGTCAGCGTTATCGTTTTGCTCAATGGGCAGTTCATTTATGCCAATCCTGCCGCCCTGTCTCTTTTACAGGCAGGTTCCCCCGAACAGGTGCTGGGCCGCAGCGTGGAAGATTTTCTTCACCCTCTGGATTACCAAAGAGTCATGGCGCGGATTCGTCGGGCTGAACGAACCCAGTTCACCAACCCGCCCACCGAATACAGAATTTACACCTGCGCACGCGAATTACGCATCATCGGGATGATGAGCACAACGTACATGGTTGAGGGCCAACCGGGCCTGCTCGCCACCTTCATGGACATGACCGAGCGTTCGGTGATTGAGCAGCGACTTCGCGAAACCGATGAGCAGTTCCAGCGCATGATGAACACCATGCAGGATGTTTTTTACCGCACGGATGCAGAAGGCATAACCCGTTATGTCTGCCCTGCGGTCAAAGAAATACTTGGCTACACGGCAAGTGAAATCATCGGACGGCCAGCCTCCGATTTTTATCCCAACCCGCAGGATCGGGAAAAGCTTAAAAAGGCGATTCTGGAACACGGTTATGTTCGCGACTTCCCCGGACAAATGCGGCGCAAGGATGGCCGCATCATCGATATATCCATCAGCAGCACGGTCATTCTGGACGAAGAAGGCAAATATGCGGGCGTCGAGGGCATCTGGCGCGACATTACCGAGCGCAGACAGCTCGAGCGCGAACTGGAACGGCTTGCCACCACCGATGAACTGACCGGCATCGCCAATCGCCGCCAGATTCTCCTGCAACTGGATCACGCCCACAAACGTTTCATCCGGCTGCATCACCCGCTGGTGGTTTTCATTCTTGATCTGGACTTCTTCAAACGCGTAAACGACCACTTTGGCCACGTGGCGGGCGATGAACTACTCAAGGAGTTCATCGCACGGGTTAGCCATCAAATACGGGAAATCGACTACCTGGGGCGTTTGGGCGGGGAAGAGTTTCTCGTGATTTTGGACGAAACCGGTCAAGAAACAGCCGAGCAGATAGGGCAGCGTATTCTGCAGGCCGTTCGGCAGACGCCATTCAAGCTCGCCCCCGGAATCAGCGTTTCTATCACCGTCAGCATTGGTGCTACCTTCGCACACCCTGTCGATAACAGCACAACCGAATTGCTTGAACATGCAGACAAGGCCCTGTATGCGGCCAAAGAGCGGGGGCGCGACCAGATTTTCTGGTATAGCGTCCAGATCGGCTGAAGCGCGCCCGACCAGAGAAGCAGGTAAATAGATCACCTCACTTCATCGGCCACATGATAAACCGGGTCTTCCTTGATATTGACCTCGACCAAATCGCCCGCTTTTTTGAGCAGTTTTCGGCATTCAGGCGACAGATGCCGCAAATGCAGGGTCTTATTCACGCTGCGGTATTTATCGGCCAGGCTGTCGATGGCCTCCAGCGCGGAGTGATCCACCACTTTGGATTCCGCAAAATCAAGATACACGTCGTCGGGGTCGCCGCGAAAATCGAATGCCTCGGAGAACTTGGCCGTGGAAGCGAAAAATAACGGACCTTTGATGCGGTAAACCTTCACGCCGTTTTCATCTATGCTGGATTCGATTTTCAAATCACCCGCATGCTCCCAGGCAAAAATGAGCGCGGAAACAATGACACCGGTAATTACAGCAACGGCCAGGTCGGTAAATACGGTCACCGCTGCAACCAGCAAGCCGACAAAAATATCCTGCTTGGGCACCTTGCCGAAAAGGTTGATCGAACCCCACTCAAAGGTACCAATCACCACCATGAACATAATGCCGACCAATGTGGCGATGGGAATCTGCTCGATCAGCGGCGAGAGAAACAAGATAAACAACACCAGAAACAAACCCGCCGCAATACCCGACAACCGCCCCCGCCCACCGGATTCGATGTTGATCATGGTTTGACCGACCATGGCACAACCGCCCATGCCACCGAAAAAACCGCAGGTCGCGTTACCAATGCCCTGCGCCACGCACTCGCGATTCGGCTGACCACGGGTTTCCGTCAGATCATCGACCAACTGCAACGTGAGTAGTGATTCAATCAAACCGACACCGGCCAATACCACTGAAAATGGAAGCACGGTCATGAATGCATCCCAGGTGAGCGGGAAGTCCGGAATATGAAAACTGGGCAAACCACCTGCGATTGTTGCTAAATCACCGACAGTTTTGGTGTCGAAAATCGGCGAGACGTTACCCAAGCCGAGCATGACAAGCGTGGTTATGATAATAGCCATCAACGCTGCTGGAAAAGCACGGGTGATTTTCGGGAAAAAGTGGGATATCAGCATGGTCAGCACAACCAGTCCGAGCATGATCCATAACGGCTGACCCACAATCCAGTGCATCTGTCCATCGGCACCCTTTTCTTTGAAATGCGGCAACTGCGCGAGAAAAATGACAATCGCCAAACCATTGACGAAGCCGAGAAACACCGGATACGGAACAATGCGAATGTATTTACCCAGTTTGAACGCACCGACCAGGATCTGAATCACACCCATCAAAATGAGCGCGGCCAGCAAATACTCAACGCCATGCGTGACGACCAGTCCAACAATCACCACAGCAGTTGCGCCGGTCGCGCCGGAAATCAGGCCCGGTCGGCCACCAAAAATCGCCGAAGCCAACGCCATGATAAAGGCGCCATAAAGCCCCATCAGCGGGTTTAGATGAGCAATCAGTGCAAAGGCAAGTGCTTCAGGCACCAAAGCAAGCGCAACGGTTAAGCCGGAAAGCACATCTTGCCGGGCATTAGCGGGTGTGTTTTTAGCAAAAAAATGAAACATGGTTTTCCTTATTTTTGATTATTTATTGGCGTTTTAGGCATTCTCTGATTGAATCAAAGATTCAGTGCGGCATAGAGATGATGTGTCGCCCTCTGAAAACTCCAGGATGGAATCCGCTAAAGATAGCTGCATTCGATCTACATGTTTCAGCTACATTGGTCTTCTGCCCAGGCCTGACGATAACGAATCACTTGTTGGGTGAGCGGTTCCGAGGCGAGGTCGCTTCCCTCGCTTAAAGCCGCTTGCTCCATGTGCTGGAATCGTCTGATAAATTTTTGGTTGGTAGATTCAAGTGCCGCCGCCGGGTCGATCTGTAAACGCCGCGCCAGATTGGTCAGCGCGAACAGCACATCACCCAGTTCTTCAAACGTATTGGCTGCATCCTGATGATCCAGCCCTTGTTCAAGCTCCAAGAGTTCTTCTTTGATCTTGTTGCGGATATCACTGATTTGCGGCCAATCGAACCCGACCGCCGCTGCCCTGGCCTGCAACTCGATTGCACGCTCAAAGGCAGACAAGGTCTCGGGTACATCGGCCAGCGCGGAAGCTACAGCGGAATGTTTAGTCATGCACTTACTTGCGCCAAGGCAGCCAGGCCGCCTTGATCGGCGTGGTAGGACGACCGCACCATCGGGCCGCTGGCCACATGGGTGAAACCCATAGCTTCGGCTTCGCGCCCCAACTCGGCAAATTGCTCGGGTGTGACAAAACGGTCAACCGGCAAATGATTCCGCGAAGGTTGAAGATACTGACCCAAGGTCAGCATGTCAATGTTACGGGCGCGCATGTCACGCAAGACTTCCCGTAATTGGTCGTCCGTTTCTCCCAAGCCCAGCATCAGGCCGGATTTGGTCGGCACATCGGGGCAGCGTTCTTTCATGGCCGCAAGCAGGTTGAGCGAACCGACGTAATCGGCGCCCGGTCGCGCCGCACGATACAAACTCGGCACGGTTTCAAGGTTATGGTTGAACACATCCGGCGGGTCAGCTGCCAGAATATCCAGCGCAATGGCTTCTCGGCCACGGAAGTCCGGGGTGAGAATCTCGATGGTCAGGTTCGGGCAACGGGAACGCAAGGCTCGAATCACGGCCGCGAAGTGCCCTGCCCCGCCATCGCGCAGATCATCCCGATCGACCGAGGTGATGACGACGTAAGACAGGCCCATCGCAGCAACCGTTTCTGCCAGACGACCCGGTTCTTCCGTGTCCACGGGACGAGGCTTGCCATGCGCCACATCGCAGAACGGGCAACGACGGGTGCAGATGTCCCCCAGAATCATGAAGGTGGCCGTTCCGCCCGCAAAGCACTCACCCAGATTCGGGCAGTTGGCCTCTTCACAAACCGTATGCAACCCCTGTTCGCGCAGGACTTTCTTTAACCGCTGGACTTCTGTACCACCCTGCGACTTGGCACGGATCCATGCGGGTTTGCGTGGCATGTCGATGGTCGGTTCAATCTTGACCGGTATGCGCGACACCTTATCAGCCGAACGCATCGCTGGCGTTGGCGGCGAATAATCAAGTGAATGCTTGGTTAAAGGCTCGGACGGAGAATGTTCGGACATGTGTATTCAAACCTGATCAGATGACTGGAAACCGGGCTGACTTACGCCATCGGGGACTGTTCCAATAGTATTTTTTGTAAACCTAACACAATTGCGCTGCCCGCTTGACGGTAATCGGGCATTTCATTGCGCGTGAGATCGGCGCAATGACGCAGATCGGTCACCGGCAGATTCGCCATCCCGCAGGGGTTGATTCGCGCGAAGGGCGCCAAATCAACGTCCAGATTCAACGACAGGCCATGGTAGCAACGCCCCTGGCGAACCTTGAGCCCCAGCGCGGCAATTTTCGCACCGTTCACATAGACGCCGGGCGCCCCCGGCAGGCGTTCTGCCCGAACACCAAACTCCGTCAGATAGTCGATAACGACCTGCTCGAGCGCGGTTACCCATGCACGCACACCAACACCGGCGCGCTTGAGATCGACCAGGGTATAAACCACCAGTTGCCCAGGGCCATGATAAGTCACCTGCCCGCCCCGATCAGTTCGCACGACCGGTATATCACCGGGGTCGAGTACATGTTGCGGTTGTCCATTCAGACCCTGTGTGAAGACCGGGCGATGACTCAGCACCCAGAACTCATCCTCGGTATCTGGTTGGCGCGACTGGGTGAATGACTGCATCTTTGCCAGCAGTTCGGCATAATCGCAGTCGGTACCGTAATCAATCAAGGACATAAATCAGATTGGAGCGAGATCGGAGCAAGAAAGCACTCCGGCTAGACTTACAAACACATTTTAACTTCGGGATGGGCCGTAATCGCCCGATAAAGATCATCAATCTGGGCTTTCGACGTGGCCGTAAATGTGAGTGTCATGCCCACGAAATTCCCCTTGGCACTGGGCCGGATTTTCCAGACTGAGGGCGGCAATTCCCCCAGTTGTGCCATCACCAATGCGCGAATTTGTGCGTCGAATTCATCCGTTGCCGGCCCCATGATCTTGATGGGGAATTGACAGGGGAATTCGAGCAGGGTTTCCTGTTCAATCGCGGCTTCCTCGGCTTTGATTTCCTCGCTATGCTTTTGTTTTTCCAACTCTTTATCGGTAAGAAATTCGTCCATCAGTTCTCTCGTTGTTGTTTGAGTTTTGTGAAGGCTTTCGACAGTTCAGTCCAGACCGGGCCCATACTCCCAGTGCCGACCGGATGCTCGTTGATACGGGTGATTGGTAACAGATCGCGTGTCGAGCTGGTCATGAACACTTCGGTCGCATCGAATAGACGATCAAAGGGAATCGGGGATTCGAGCAAAGGAATATGGCCTTGATCCTTGACCATATCGATCAGACGATTGCGTGTGACGCCACCGAGAATATGCGGTCCGAGCGGTGCTGTCAGCAAATCATCATCAATCACGGCGAACAGATTCGAGGCGGCGCCCTCAAGCGCTATCCCTTCACGCACCATGATCGCCTCTACCGCACCGGCGGCGACCGCTTGTTGCCGCGCCATGATATTCGGCAACAAATTCACGCTCTTGATATCGCACCGGCCCCAACGAAGGTCGGGCACGGTGATGGCCTTGGCACCGTGCGTACGAATCTCGGCACTCAAGGGCGAAATGGCGTTCGCGCTGGCCAGAACCGTGGGCGGCACGGGCGGGTTGGGATAGGCATGATCCCGCTTCGCCGGTGCGCCACGTGTCACCTGAATATAGATCGACACATCGTCACTTGGGCACTCGGATACCAGGCGATTCATGACATCCATCCACTGCACGCGCGTCAGCGGGTCTTGAATGTCGATCTGTTCAAGGCTTCGCGTCAATCGGTCGAGATGAGCCCCGGCGCCAAACAAACGTCGGTTGAATGCCGGGATGACTTCATAGACGCCGTCGCCGAAAAGAAATCCTCGATCAAACGCGGATATGCGCGCTTGCTCGGGCGCGACCCACCGCCCGTTGAAGTAGACAGCCTGCATTACTTGAACCAGAGGCGAGCCGTATCAACCATACGCTTGAAAAAACCGCCTTCAGGTACGGCATTCAATGCCACGACATCACGTTCGGCGATGATCTTGTCACCGGCCTTGACCACCAGTTTGCCCACGGATTGATCCGCGGCCAAAGGCGCTATGAGCTTGGGATTGATGGTCATGGACACGGAGAGGTTCTTGGCCTGAGCCTTGGTTACCAATACCACCAGATCTTTTTCCAAGCCGACAGGAACCTGATCGGCCGTGCCCTTGAATACATCGGGCGTAGCCAGCACTTGCTTGGCCTGACGAACAGGTACATTTTCATAGAAACGGAAGCCGTAATTCAGCAGCGCTTCAGCTTCATTGTTACGCGCATCATCACTCGCCGTACCCAGCACGACAGCAATCAAACGCATCCCGTTCTGCTGGCCGGAGGTGGCCAGACAAAAGCCTGCTTCCTCGGTGTGTCCGGTTTTGCCACCATCAACCCAGTTATCGCGAAACAACAGTTTTTCCCGGTTGTATTGCTTGATGCCGTTCCAGGTAAATTCCTTTTGGCGGAAAAATTCGTGGTAATAATCGGGAAATTGTTTAACCAAGGCATTAAACAGCGTGCTGATATCGCGCGCCGACATCACATGGCCATCGGCCGGCCAACCGGTCGGATCTTCATAATGGGTGTTTGTCATGCCAAGCTTCTTGGCGGTTGCGTTCATCAACGACACGAAACTCTGCTCGTTACCGCCGACGTATTCGGCCAAAGCCGTCGCGGCATCGTTGCCTGATTGAACAATCATACCCATGAGCAAATTCTTGACGCTGACTTGCTTGCCCACTTCAATAAACATCTTGGAGCCTTGCATTTGCCAGGCTTTCTTACTGATGGTGACCATATCATCCATGTGGATTTGGCCAGACTTAAGTGCACTGAACACAAGGTACGAGGTCATCAACTTGGTGATACTTGCCGGAGGCACCGGTTCATCGGCATTTTTCTGGACGATGATCTGCCCGGTATTCGCATCGAGCAGCACATAGGAACGAGCGGACAAAACAGGGGCACCCGGAACCGGCATAGCAACCTGTGCCACCGGTGTCGATGGGGCGGCAGGCTGATTTTTCTGAGGTGAAACGGCCGTGGTTTCTGCCTGTGCGGGCACATAAAGAATCGCACTCGCAGCAAAGGCCAGGCCAGCAGCCAACAGGCGCGGCATGAAACGAGCGCGAAGCGCAGAGCGTGTGTGTTGTTTCTTCATATCAGTACTATTGTTCTCTCTCATTGTTCCACTACCATCTGCGCATTTTCAAAACCGATTGTTCTTAATTGATCCATGAGGCGGTCGTAGTCCGCGAGCGATGCCACCGGACCAACCCGCACGCGATTCAAGGCCCCGAAGGGCGTAACCGACACGGCGGTGATTCCCGCCTGAGCCAGGCGTTGTTGCACGCTGATCACATGGCCCATTTCGCCGAAAGCACCCACCTGAATGAATACATCCTGCCCCCAGACCGCGTGCGGCAGACTGGCAGCCGCCGAAACCGCTGGCGCACTGGCAACAGGCGCGGGTGATGCCGGAAGCGTCGGCGCCCCGGACACGATGCTTTGCGACGTGGGTATCGGCGTATCCGGCGTGATGGATCGAACATCCACCATGGCCGTGCCCCGGCCGATCATGCCGATTTTCTTGGCCGCCGCATACGATAAATCAATGATGCGGTTCGACACGAAAGGACCACGATCGTTCACCCGTACAACCACCTGTTTGCCATTTTCCAAATTCGTCACCAGGACGTAGGAAGGAATGCGCAAGGTTTTGTGCGCGGCGGTCATTGCGTACATGTTATAGCGCTCGCCACTGGATGTGGATTTGCTCTGGAAGTTCGGTCCGTACCATGAAGCCACGCCTTGCGCATCGTACCCGTCATTGCTGCCCAGCACATGATAAGTGCGCCCGAGCACGGTATAAGACGGTGGATTAAGGCGAGATGGCTGGGGCTCAAAACGCGGCACTGCGTTGGTTGTTGCCGCCTCGCCGGGATTGACTCGATTTACCGTTGAACAACCGGACAACAACGCGGTTGCCATCAAAACGGCTACCGGCCACATGCCGTTCACATTCAAGCGGATCTGATTCACGGATTCGGAGCCTGCGTTTGGGCAGCCTTGACCGGTGACGAGTCAGCGGCTGCCAATTCATCCCGAGCGGCCTGCACGGCCTGACTCAACTGCCAGACGGCCATCGCGTACAGGGTGCTATGGTTATAGCGGGTAATCACATAGAAATTATCCAGGCCAACCCAGTACTCCACTTTATTGGTACCGGTCAGCGTGAAGAGCATGACCTTCTCATCCTTCGGCAGATACAGATCTTCCGGCAACGCGACACCCAGTGAGCGTAACTCGCCAATCGTGATTTTGGGTTTAAGATCACGTCCGGTATTGAGCTTGTCCGCAACCGCGGCTGCCTGCTGCTTGTCGATGTCAATCGGGAAGCCGACCGGCGCACCCGGCATCCAGCCATGTTCGGCGAAATAATTCGCCACACTGGCGAACACGTCCGCATCGCTATGCCACAGATCGCAGCGGCCATCGCCATCGCCATCCACCGCCAGCTCAAGATAACTCGACGGGATAAATTGGGGCATACCCATCGCACCGGCGTAACTTCCAAGCGCAGTATTGAGATCGATGTGCTCCTTGGCCGCCAGTGTGAAAAAGTCGGCAAGCTGCCCACGGAAGAAAGCGCCGCGTTTGGGATAATCAAACCCGAGCGTCGCCAGTGCATCGATGACGCGGTAACTGCCCATACGCTGGCCGTAGAAGGTTTCAACACCCACGATCGCCACAATGATGGCGGGGGAAACACGGTACTTCTTGCTGATCGCCGCAAGTTCAGCGGCGTGATCATTCCAGAAGGCTACACCGGCGGCAATGCGCTTGGGCGTAATGAAAATCGGTCGATACTGAGCCCAGGTTTTGGATTCGGCGGGGCGATTCATCGCATCGACAATACTTTGCTGATATTTCGCCGCATCCAGCCACTGCTGGATTTCCGTTTGGGGCAGACCGGTCTTTTGTGCGGCTTCACGCGCGAATTCACGCACATCGGCGCGCGCCGCATAATTTCCCGGCGGCTTCGCACCCTCATCATCGGCTAAAGCAGGCAGGCAAACAGCACTCAGGCCCAAGGTAAAGGCAGACAGAAGCACGCCCAACCACTTCCCGCTCCAAACCGAATGCTTCATCTTGGAATTTTTCAACGCGCGCTCACTCATCGTTCATGCCCCAAAAAACTCCGTTGCGTTCGAATACTCATCAGCATACCCAAGGCGATCATGATGGTCACCAGTGCCGTGCCGCCATAGCTCATCAAGGGGAGCGGCACACCAACCACCGGCAAAATGCCGATCACCATGCCCGCATTGACAAAAACATAAACCAGAAAGGTCATGGAAATGGCGGCGGCCAGCATGCGGCCGGCGGTGGACTCCGCATAAGCGGCAATATAAAGCCCGCGCCAGATAACAGCCAGGTACAGGCCAAAGAGCAGAATCAAGCCCATCAAACCGAACTCTTCGGCATAAACGGCAAGAATGAAATCGGTGGTTCCTTCCGGCAGAAAGTTCAAATGCGACTGGGTGCCTTGCAGCCAACCCACGCCCCAGATACCGCCCGATCCAATCGCAATCATCGATTGGATGGTGTGATAACCCGCCCCCAAAGGGTCGGCCATGGGGTTGAACAGCGTCAGCACGCGTTCCTTTTGATAGTCGTGCATCACGTAAAACCACATCAATGGCGCAGCAGCGGATATCGCCAGAACAAAACCCAGCACGTACCACCAAGACAACCCGGCGAAAAACAGTACGAACAGCCCGGCCGTCATGACCAGGATGGCGGTGCCCAGATCGGGCTGCATCACAATCAAGACCGTAGGCACCGCAACCAGAATCAGGGCAATCACCACGTCAAGAAACCGCGGAGGCAGCGGTCGCCGGGCCAAAAACCAGGCCAGCATCATCGGCATGCCGAGTTTGAGAATTTCAGCGGGTTGGAAGCGAATGAAGCCTAAGTCCAACCATCGTTGCGCGCCCTTCCCGACATCGCCGAACAAATGCACGGCCACCAGCAGCACGACAACAAACCCGAACAACCACGGCGCAATGGCGAAAAAGAAACGTTGCGGAACCTGAGCGATGGCGAGCATCAGCAAAAAGGCGAGCGCAAAGCGGAATGCACTTTTCTCAACCCAGATCACGCTCTGGTCGGAGGCAGAATAACCCGCCACCAAACCGATCGCGGCGATCAGCATCAGGAAAAAAAGCAGGACCGGGTCGTAATTGATACGCCTGATCAGAGAAAGAAGCCCAAGGAAAAACCACTTCGCGCCTTCATGTTTGCCGAAATCGCTGCTTCGGTTCAGACGATCGAGCACTGGCCCTCGCCCCGAGATGCCCGCTTTGGGTTGCTCAGTCGCCATGTTTCACGAACTCCATCTTAACTGTCTTTTTGGGTTCGAAGCCGAGGTAATAGTCCATGACACGCCGAGCGACAGGCGCGGCCGTCCCCGAACCGCTGCCTCCATGCTCGGCCATTACCGCGACGGCGATTTTCGGATCATCATACGGCGCAAAACCAATGAAAACAGCATGATCGTGCAACTTCTTCGCCAGATCCTTGGCGTTATAACTTGCATTTTGCGCTACGGTGAAGACTTGGGCGGTACCCGTTTTACCGGCGATCAGATACGGGGCCGCTATCCTTCTTGCCGTGCCGTGCGGGCTGTTGATGACATCAAACATGCCGTGGCGCACGTCATTCCAGAAGCTCGGGCTCTTGAGTTCTATGCTCGGTTCCTTGTCTTTATTGCTGGCCACCAACCAGGGACGGTAACGTTTTCCGGATTCGGCAAGAATCGATGTGGTCTGCGCCAACTGCAATACCGTGGTCAGCATATAGCCCTGCCCGATGCCGGCAATGACCGTCTCGCCGGGATACCAGGGTAAATTCTTGGTTTTACGCTTCCATTCTGGCGATGGCACCAGACCAGACGACTCACCGGGCAGATCAATCCCGGTTTTCCGCCCCAAACCAAACTCAGTCAAGAACGCATGCATAGGATCGATGCCCATCCGATAGGCCAGATCATAGAAATACACATCACAAGACTGCGTGATGGCTTGATCCAGATCAACCCAGCCGTGTCCCCATTTGCGCCAGTCGCGGTAGTGGTGTTTATCTCCGGGAATCTGGAAATACGGTCCGGCGAAGAATTTCTTGTTCGGGTCAAGGAAACCATATTGCAGGCCCGCCAAGGCCATGACGGGCTTGATGGTCGAGCCCGGTGGATAGGTAGCCGTGATGGCCCGATCAAACAAGGGGCGCTCAGGATCGTTCAGCAGCGCTTGATAGTTCTTGTGACTGATGCCATCGACAAACAGATTGGGATCGAAACTCGGCCGTGACACCATCGCCTTGATCGCGCCCGTTGTCGGGTCTTCCGCCACCACGGCGCCACTGTACGAGCCAAGTGCAGCCGCAGCGATACCCTGCAAAGGCACATCCAGCGTGAGGTGGATATCCTGACCGGCAACCGGTGGTACAACCTTGAGCACCTTGACGACACGCCCCACAGCATCGACTTCCACCGTCTTGAAGCCGGGCTTGCCGTGCAAGACATCTTCGTATTCCCGCTCGATGCCGGACTTGCCGATGTATTGGGTACCCTGATACAGGTCGGCATTGATTCGTTTGAGGTCGGCCACATTGATTCGGCCGACGTAGCCGACCACGTGGGCCAGAAGTTGCCGGTAGGGATAGACCCGTTTTAAGCTGGATTCCACGGAGACACCGGGCAACCAGGGTTGCAACTGGGCCAGTTTGGCCATTTCCACGGGTGTCAGATCCGATTTCACCAGAATCGGATCGAATGAACGACCGAATTTGATCCGTTCTTTCAGATCGTGCAAGGTATCGTCATCGAGCTTGAGCACCTGCTGCAGCATCGAGAGCTCTCGTTTGAGATCGTCCGCATCCTCCGGCACGATTTGCGCCTGATACGTGGCCACATTGTCGGCCACGACGCGGCCGCCATCGTCAAAAATGCGACCCCGCTCAGGCGGGATCACCAATGTTCGTGTGCGGTTGTTTTCCGCCATCTCGGAAAAATGCTCATGGCGATCCACCTGTAGAAAGGCGGCACGCCACAACAGAACGGTAAATACCAACAAGGCAATCAGCGCCGCAAGCAGCACCCGACGTCGAAAAATCTGTCGACTGAGATGCCGATCATTCAGGCGGCGATCATAGGCACGATTGATATGCGCATCGCGAATGGCTTCTCTGATACTCATGCCAACCGCGCCCGGAATTCCAATGAACAGGGCTCAAATGAAAACGTTCTGTTCACGCCCACACCGCGGGATCAAGCCTTCTGATAACGAGCGATGGACGCTTCGATTTCCGCACAGGCTGCCGCTTTATCGGCCCAGCCATCAACGCGCACCCACTTACCGGATTCAAGCGCTTTGTATTGCTCGAAGAAATGTTTGATTTGTGCCAGCAGCAAGGCCGGCAGATCAGTGGCTTCCTTGATTTCGTCGTACAGAGGAGACAACTTACTGTGCGGCACGGCAATGATCTTGGCGTCCACACCGGATTCGTCCGTCATCTTGAGCATGCCAACAGGGCGGGCGCGAATCACCGAGCCGGGCATCAGCGGCGTGGGCGTGACCACCAACACATCCACCGGGTCACCATCTTCAGACAAGGTGTTGGGCACAAAGCCGTAGTTGGCCGGGTAGAACATGGCTGTCGCCATGAAGCGATCGACTAGCAGAGCGCCAGAGGCCTTGTCGACCTCATACTTGATCGGCGCGCCTTGGGCAGGAATTTCGATGACGACAAAAATATCTTCCGGTGCCGCTTTACCGGCAGGAATCTTGGCTAAATCCATGGTTTTCTCCTAAAAATTGTGAACAGGACATGATGAAAAAGAAGGCACTCGGGTGATCAACCGACAATCTCGATACCGCGAGAAGCTAAAGTTTGCGTATTATACGGACTTTATTTTGGTCGCGCCGGTTCCGCCGACGTGCCAATACTTCTTGATCTTTTCTGGGAATATTCGTTCATGCGTATCGTTCTACTCGGGGCGCCGGGCTCTGGCAAAGGCACACAGGCCAAAAAATTGGTCGATCACTACGGCGTGGTGCAGATTTCGACCGGAGATTTGCTTCGCGCCGCCGTGTCACAAGGCACCCCGCTGGGCCAGGCAGCCAAGGCAGCCATGGATGCGGGGCAGTTGGTCAGTGACGACATCGTCCTCGGCATGATCAAGGAACGGCTCGATCAGGCCGATACCAAGCGCGGTTATATTCTCGATGGCTTCCCGCGCAACATTGCGCAAGCCGAAGCACTCGACGAGATGCTGGCCAATCTGAACCAGTCTCTTCAGGCTGCAATCGTCCTCGATGTTCCCTTCAAGGATCTGATGCAACGCCTCACCGGTCGCCAGACCTGCAGCCAATGCGGTGCGGTATTCAACAAATACACGCACCCCAGTGCAAAAACGGGCATCTGCGACGTCTGTGGCGGTGAACTCATCCAGCGGGCAGACGATAACGAGGCGACCGTCGAGAAGCGCCTCAAGGTCTTCGAAGAGCAAACGGCTCCTCTGATTGCATTTTACGAAAAGCAGAACAAACTGGCGCGAATCGATGGCACACAACCCATTGACGACATCACCGAAGCATTCCACGACGTTCTGGCGCGCATGGCCACTTAGCAGGAACAAGATTCAGGATGCACCCAACCATATCTCGCGCCCGCACTGTGCGGCGCACGAATCCAAGACGGCTAGCCCTTTCGTTAGCTGTTTCTTGCATCCTTGCCTCAGGAATTTTCTCTACAAGCGCACAAGCCGAAGGCACCACCCCTGCTGATCAGGCAGCCGACAGCAAGTCTTGCAGTCTGTGCCCACCATTCGGCCCGGACCGCCCCCCACTTCGGGTTCAACCACTCGACACACCGGCGCAGGCAACCGCTGACCATGCTCAGTTCGAGCAGAACGGGACGATTCAACTCAAGGGTGATGCGCGCATCGTGCGGCCAGCCGACCGCATCACCGGCAACCAGCTCACCTATCAAAAACAGCCGGAGGAACGTATCACGGGCACGGGCGATCTGTGGTACGAAACGCCGGATTTTACCCTCAATGCCGATCATGGCTGGCTTGAGCCGCAGTTGCACCAGGGCGAATTGAACGATGCCCGATACTGGCTCAACAGCCGCCGGGCCTCGGGCAGCGCAAGCCGGGTCGAGCAACACAGCGAATCAACCTACCAGCTGTTCACGGCCGACTACTCCACCTGCCCGCCTGCAAAGCGGGCCTGGGATATTTCGGCAAAACAAATCGACCTCGACCGTGAGTCCGGACGAGGCCAAGCCTATGACGCCGTTCTGCACGCGGGCGGCGTCCCGATCTTTTATTTCCCGTACTTCAACTTCCCGATCGATAATCGTCGACAAAGCGGCCTGCTCTTCCCGACCTTCGGTAGCAGCACATCGGGTGGTATTGAATACGTCCAACCCTATTACTGGAACATCGCGCCGAATATGGACGCGACGATTTCACCCCATGTATTTACGCGCCGTGGACTGGGTCTGGATACGGAATTCCGTTATCTCCACCGCTTCGGCAGCACAGGTGCAGGTTACGATCAGGTCAACCTGTTCTGGCTCCCCAACGACCGGGTTTACGGTGAGAAGCGCTGGGCGCTGACGCTAAAAGATCAAGCACAGGTCACACCGAATCTCTCCTACGCCCTGAACGTCAATCGGGTATCTGATCAGCAGTTTTTCCGTGATTTCTCCACCAATCTCAATCAGGCCACCACAGATTATCTGCCGACCCAGTTCAATCTGAATGCGACAACGGGTGGTTGGTCGCTTGGGCTGATGGCACTGCAATACCAGACCGTGAACCCGTTGATTCCCCAGTCGGCCTATCCGTACCGGATCATGCCCAGAATCACGGCCAGCAAAAATTTTGATCTGGGCTTGGCCGATCTATCTCTGGTTGCCGATGCCACGCGGTTCTCAAACTCCTATTCCAGTGCCACTACCGGTCAAAGGTTGCATGTCGCGCCATCGCTATACCATGAGTTCCGCGACAGTTGGTATGAAATCACGCCGAAATTGACACTTGATGCCACGGCCTATCAGTTGACGCGCGGCTTGAGCGACCCTCTGTACCAGACAAGTGATCCCCAGGAACACCCCACACGCGTCCTGCCGATCACCAGCTTGGACTCGAAACTGTTTTTTGAGCGAAGTTACGGTGAGACGGGCCGGTATCGCGCACAACTCGAACCCAGACTCTATTACCTGAATGTGCCCTACCGCGATCAGACGAACATCCCCTTGTTCGATACCGGCTTGACGAACCTGAGCTACAGCCAGCTATTCACTGCCAATCGGTTCAGTGGCGGTGACCGCATCAGTGACGCCAATGCCCTGACATACGGCGTCAGCTGGTCGCTTATTGATACGGTGCAGGGCACCGAGCCATTGAGCTTGCGGATTGCCCAGCGATACAACTTCAGGGAAAGTCGCGTCATCCCGACCGTCGATAAAGGCGGCTCTACCGTGGTGGCCGAGGCTTATTCCGACATCAACAAACACTGGAACGGCTCGTTTACGGCCGAATACGACAGTGACAGCGGCCACATCGGGCGCACGCAAACCCGCCTGGGTTACCGTGCCGACCAGGGCAGCGTGGCCAATGTCAGTTACTTCACAAAGCCGCAGGACACCACGCAGGCCTACCGACAGGGGGATGTTTCGTTTGCTTGGCAGACCAGCCTCCACTGGCAGGTCCTCGGGCGCCTGGGTTACGATTTCAATCAGAACAAGGTGGTACAATCGCTGCTCGGCGTGGGTTACGATTCCTGCTGCTGGGCCGCACGGGTCGCTTTGAAACGTTATGTTGTCAATCCCGATACCTTTGGCACCATGGCTGCGCCAAAATATTCCAATGCGATCTTGTTTGAGGTCGAACTCAAAGGGCTCGGCAGTTTTGGTCAGAAGAACCGGTTCCAGCAGGAAATTCTCGGTTATGATCAATAAACTTACAAAAGCCAAGCATCATCACTGCTTCCCGTTTACCGGCCTTGCCGCCGCATTGCAGGCCGGCCATTGATCATCAACACACCATTCTAGATTCAGGAACACCGGAATTTTTATGACCACATCGCCACGTTCGTCTTTTCTGCTCCCTATTTTTGCGCGTCTGACACCCGCCTGGCTGGCACTGGCCGCCGGACTCTCTTTTGGCGTCGTGTTCAGCACACCCACGATTGCAGCAGACCTCACGCCTGCCGCCGGTGAACAGATGTTCGATCGAATCGTGGCCGTGGTGAACCAGAGCGTGATCACGCAACGGCAGTTGAATGAACGCCTCCAGCAGGTTTCCAGCCAGATCAATATTCAGGCTCTGAGCCCCTCCGACTTCAAACAACTCGAAGAGCGCGTACTTGATCGGATGATCACCGAAGAAGTCGAACTGCAACGGGCCAAACAAATCGGCATTACAGTGGACGACCAGCGGCTGAACAGCGCACTCGATGGCATTGCACAGCGCAACGGCATGAGCCTCGATCAGCTTCAACAGGCGGTCACTCGCCAAGGCGAAGACTGGAACAGCTATCGCGATAACATTCGCAAACAGATCATTATCGACGAACTCAAACGACGCGAAGTCTATGAACGCGTGGACATTACCGACCGGGATATCGACGAGTACCTCAAGCAGTACATGGGCGCTAATTCCGACACAACGGAATACCATCTTGCCCAGATTCTGATCAGCGTGCCTGAAAATGCCACGCCATCACAGGTGGAAAATGCCAAGAAACGAGCGGATGATGTTTTGGCTGCACTCAAGGCAGGTCAGGATTTCGCCAAGGTCTCGGCTGAACGTTCCGACGCCCCCGATGCGACCAAAGGCGGCGACCTTGGCTGGCGTGATATGTCGCGGATTCCCGGCTTGTTTACGGATACGGTCAAAAGTCTTAAGCCAGGTGAAATCAGTGGCCTGATTCGCAGCCCCAATGGCTTCCATATCCTCAAGCTGTTGGGCGAACGCAAGCGCACGGCTGGAAACACCCAACTGACGGAATATGAAGCCGAACATGTCCTGATTCAGGTCAATAGCAAGCGTGACCCTGTAGCAGCCAAGGCCGAAGCGGAAAAACTCCGTCAGGAAATTATCAGTGGCAAAGCGACATTCGCCGAAATTGCCAGCAAATACTCCGACGATAAAGGTTCAGCGCAGCAAGGCGGCATGTTGGGCTGGGTCAATCCTTCCGATATGGTTCCCGAATTTGCCACCATACTTGAACAGACGCCTGTCGGCAAAATCAGCCCGGTATTCCAGACGCAGTTCGGTTTTCATTTCCTTGAGGTATTGAAAACACGCGAGGTACAGGTGCCCACAGACAAACTCAGAGCACAGGCCCGCCAGGCAATCGGACAGCGTCGTGCAGATGAAGATCTGGTCAATTACATCCGCCGTCTGCGTGCCGAGGCCTACATCGATAATCGTCTTACCGGCACCATCAACGACTCAGCCACGGAATGATTCCCAGGTCGATGACCGCTGGGGCGCCTGTGCCGCGTCTGGCAATCACCAGTGGTGAACCGGCAGGCATCGGCCCCGATCTATTATTGGCGCTTGGTGCCCGGCAATCCGATGCGGCCGATTTTCTCGCCAAGCTCCCTGTCGAGCTGGTTATCCTGGGTGATCGGGTGGTGTTCGATGAACGCGCCCGATTGCTCGGACTGACCTACGACTGGCCGGATTACGATCCCGAAGCCCCTGCCGATGCGGGCACCATTCGCTTTGTGAATCTGCCAACCCATCAACCGGTGCATGCCGGGCGTCTTAATCCCCGTAATGCGACCCATGTACTGGCATTGCTTGATCGGGCTGCGGATGGCTGCACTGCCGGCGAGTTCATCGGCATGGTGACCGCTCCGGTGCACAAGGGCGTCATCAACGATGCGGGTATCGCCTTCTCCGGTCATACCGAATACCTCGCCGATCGCGTGGGCGGTCATCCGGTGATGATGCTGACCGCGCGCAACGACACCGCACATCCGCTTCGAGTCGCGCTGGCAACAACGCATCTTCCACTTCTGGACGTACCCGGCGCGATCAGCCAACAGCTCATCACCGAGGTACTCGATATTCTGAACCGCGACCTTTTGGCATGGCTGGGCAAACCGAGGCCCCGCATCCTCGTTTGCGGTCTCAACCCCCATGCGGGCGAATCCGGTCATCTTGGGCGTGAGGAAATCGACATCATCGGCCCCGCGCTCGAACAGGCCCGCGAATCCGGCATCAACGCCATCGGGCCACTCCCGGCCGACACCCTGTTTACCCCACAACACCTCGACCATGCCGATGCCGTTCTTGCCATGTATCACGATCAGGGGTTGCCGGTGCTGAAATATGCCGGATTTGGCGAGGCGGTGAACATCACCTTGGGCTTGCCGATCATCCGCACATCGGTTGATCATGGCACGGCGCTCGATATCGCAGGCTCCGGCAAGGCCCATGGCGGCTCGCTGCGTGCCGCGATCCTTTGTGCCTTGTCGCGGGCAGGATTATCGGCCTGATGAGTGATACCTCCGGCATTTTGGATGGACACCGCGCCCGCAAGCGCTTCGGCCAGAACTTTCTGACCGATGAAGCCGTGATTGCGCGCATCGTTTCTGCCATTGCGCCCAAGGCCGAAGATCGCCTGATCGAAATCGGACCGGGGCTCGGCGCCCTGACCTGTCAGTTGATCCAGCCACTGACGCACCTTACCGTGATCGAGCTCGATCGGGACATCATCCCGAAACTGTTGGCTCGCTGTAGCAAGCAGAAAACCGCCCATGATCAGGCATCACAGAGCAAGCTCACCGTTCTGGAACAAGACGCGCTTACCCTCGATCTTGCCCCACTGGCTGGCGAAGGCCCGCTGCGGATTGCGGGCAACCTGCCGTACAACATTGCCACGCCATTGATTTTTCATCTGCTTGAACAGTCGAAACACATAGTCGACATGACCTTCATGCTGCAAAAGGAAGTGGTCGATCGCCTCGCCGCCCACCCCGGCAACCGGGACTATGGTCGCCTTTCGCTCATGGTGCAGGCGGTGGCCGAAGTCGAATCCCTTTTCGTCGTCCCGCCCACGGCGTTCAATCCGCCGCCAAAGGTCGATTCCGCGATTGTCCGCCTTGTGCCAAGAGAACAACCGCTTGTTCCGGATGATCTGAAACCATTGTTCGGAGAGTTGGTCAGCCTCGCTTTTGCTCATCGGCGAAAAACGCTGCAAAATAACTTGAAACATCGTCTGCCCACGTCAACAATCGTTGATGCAGGAATCGATCCCGGCACCCGGGCGGAACAGGTCAGTCTGGATGAGTTCATCTCACTGGCCCGTCTCGTAAAGGAACTGGCAACGGACTCAGTCGCACCGGGAAAACACACCGATCACTTTTAGGCCCTATGCACGGACTGAACTCAAAACCTGGTGGTGCACCGTGAACAACGCCCTAATCATTCCCAGCGTATCGCCAACCATCGACGAACTGGTTGCACAGTGCGGGCATTATGTTCAGCAAAAGCTCAACCTTGCCATCGCACAACGGGGTATTGCACGCATGGCCCTGGCCGGCGGCAATACACCGAAGGCACTGTATGCATGGCTCGCCAGTCCGGCGCAAGCGTCACGGGTGAATTGGTCTTCTGTGCAATTTTACTTTGGTGATGAGCGCTCAGTACCCCGGTCTCATCCCGACAGCAATTACGGCATGGCCAAAACCTATCTGTTCGATCCGCTGGGAATCAATCAAGATCAAGTCTTCCCGATGATCAGTGAGCCGATGCTCGATATTGTCGAAGAGGCGGCGCGGTACGAAAAAATTCTTGATAGCTGGCGTGATCAATCAGCCGGTAGAACACCGCCTGTGTTCGACCTCGCGCTCAATGGGATGGGCGCGGACGGGCACTTTGCTTCACTTTTTCCGGACACGCCCGCGTTATTGGAAAGGGAGCACTGGGTCGTTGCCAATCCGGTAGAGAAACTTGCGACACAACGGATCACCCTCACCTATCCTGTGTTTGAACAGGCACGAGCCGTGTGTTTTCTGGTTGCCGGTTCAGATAAGCAGGATGCTTTTTTTGCAGTCCAACAACCGGACTCCGGGCTACCCGTCGCCCGACTGATTCGTAAACGACAGACAGACTGGTTTGTTGACCAAGCCTGTATTGAAGGCATTTGAATGATATTCATGGAGCAATTTTCAGATCATCCGCTGGATAACGATGCCAAAGATGCATCCATCGAAATTCATGTAAAAACGGCATTCGTACCGGAGCATTCCGACCCCAAGTTGGATCGTTTTGCCTTCGGTTATGAAATTCACATCACGAACCGGGGATTGCATACCGTCCAGCTCATGGATCGGCACTGGCAGATCGACATGGGCAATGGCTGTATCCAGGAAGTACGGGGTGAAGGCGTCGTCGGTGAGCAGCCGGTTCTGGCGCCGGGCGAATCATATCAGTATCAATCCGGGGCTATCATCGAAACACCCGCCGGGCGCATGTGGGGCGATTACGGCTTTGTGACCGAAGACGGCGAAAAATTCCGGGCACCGATCCCCTTGTTCCATCTCTTGGCCCCCGGTCAATTCCGCCCGATCCATTAAATTTTATGAGCCTGCGCCAAACCTATCGCCTATGGGCTCCAATCTACGATTTGATGCTCAAACAAGCCACCCGTGCCGCGCGGGCGCGCAACCTTGAAGCACTGGGGGCAATGGAAGGCAAATCACTCGCCATTATCGGCATTGGCAGTGGTCTTGACCTTGATTTATTCAATGAACGGACCCAACCCCAATACTGCGTGGGGCTGGATATCACCCGTGCGATGCTCAAACGGGCACAAGCCCGCGGTGCCGCTTGTTCATTTCCAGTGCAGCTCATCGAAGCCGATGCCATGAACACGCCACTTAAGCCACAACAGTTCGACGTTGTGTTGCTGCACCTGATTCTGGCTGTCGTCCCAAGACCGGAACGGGCGTTGGCTGAAGCCAGTCGGATACTCAAACCCGGCGGACGCATCGTTATTTTCGATAAATTCCTGCATCATCATCAAAAAGCACCACTCCGGCGGCTGATCAGCCCACTGCTTGGTATGCTGGCCACCCGAACGGATGTCGAACTCGAACCCTTGCTGGCCGCTCATCCTGAACTGACACGCATTCGCAATGAACCGCTGCTGGCCCGCGGATGGTTTCGAGGCATCACACTCATCAAAAACGATCCGAATTGAAGGAACTGTAATGGCCACCTACGCAATTGGCGACCTCCAAGGTTGCCTCGACCCACTCAAATCCCTGTTGGAAAAAATTGCCTTCGATCCGGCGGCAGACACACTCTGGTTTGTAGGTGATCTGGTCAATCGAGGCCCGCAATCACTCGAAGCACTCCGCTTTGTTCGGGACCTAGGCGATACGGCCATTACGGTACTCGGCAACCACGATCTGTTTCTGCTCGCCTGTGCCTTCACCGACCGATCACCCAAACCGGGCGATACGCTGGACGCCATCCTCAATGCACCGGATCGGGATGAACTCATCGACTGGTTGCGCAACCGTCCACTGATTCATCAAGACAGCCAACTTGGCTGGACGCTTGTTCACGCAGGCATTCCACCCGATTGGGATCTGGATACAGCCCTGGCGCAGGCCAAAATGGCGCAGAAGGCCTTGAGGCAATCGGATCCCCTGCCCTTTTTTACGGCCATGTTCGGCGAAAACCCAGCGTTCTGGCATGAAAAACTGAGTAAAACGCTTAAAATCCGCTATACGATCAACGCCCTGACCCGGATGCGCTATGTCACTCAGGACGGTCAGCTCGATCTCAAGGAAAAGCGCCCGATCGAGGAAGTGGGCGACAAGTTACTGCCCTGGTTCGACTACCCGCGTCGGGCCAGCCGCAACGAACGCATTGTATTTGGCCACTGGTCGGCGCTCGGCGAAGCACGCGACCGAAAGAAGACCTGGTGCATCGACCAGGGTTGTCTCTGGGGACGCGAGTTGACCGCACTCCATCTTGATACCCGTCCCGCTACCGTCATTCAGGTTTCCTGCCCCTGTTACCGGCAACTGAACGTCAAACCGCCGTCGAAGCAGTCATCGACTTGAGTTGTTCGTACCACTTGGCAAAGGCTGGATTGGATGCCTTGGCCAATGAAACCGCCGCCAGACCATCTGTAGAACGGAACACACCAAACACACTTAAATCCGCCAGATCCGGGATTTCACCACCGTGAAATGTCCGCCCCGCCAAACCGTCATTGACCCAATGCGCCACCGCTTCGGTCAAACCCGCGGGCGCGTCTGTAATACCGCGTTCACGCGCCTTTTTCTGCGATGACTTGGACATCGCCATCGAACCGGCAAACCGGATCATCGTGCGTTTCAGCACGCCGAAACCGGATGGTTTCAACACCTGACCGAAGGTTTGCCACGCCGTGCCAAAGTCCTTGTAGATGATGGGCGGAATAAAATGCACCAGGGTGTTGTCCACCCATTCGCGCCATTCGGGCACGGTGTCGTCGTTCGATAAATGCGTGAAATGATCATTGACGTAATCCATGATGACGGACGACTCGGTCACAACCTGTTCACCATCGACCAGCACCGGCACCTTCTTCAAACCCAGTGGCTCAAGCTCTTTCGAGTTCATGGGATTGACCTCAACCGTTTTGTACGGAATTTTGGCAAAGTGCAGTAACGATTTGACTTTCCAGCAGAAAGGGCAGGATTCGAATTGATACAAGGTAAGCATGAAAAAACTCCGATAAATAATCAGGTGGAATAGTCACAGGGTGGGAGTCTTACGATGGTAAAAAAATCCCTAGCAGACATCGCCGCCAGATTTCCCTCCGTTGCCCCCCTGCTCTGTTGTAAACTGTGCGGCAAAATTTCTATTTGTTAAAGCGCCATCATGACGACCAATAGCCCGACAGACGATCATACCCCACTCACCTACCGCGATGCGGGCGTCGACATCGATGCCGGCGAAGCGCTGGTCGAACAAATCAAACCTGCCGTGAAACGGACCACCCGCCCCGAGGTAATCGGTGGTCTGGGCGGGTTCGGCGGCCTGTTTGCCTTGGGGAATAAATACAAAGACCCTGTTCTGGTTTCGGGCACCGATGGCGTGGGCACCAAACTTCGACTGGCAATCGATCTTGATCGCCACGATCACATCGGCATCGATCTCGTGGCCATGTGCGTGAACGATATTGTCGTCACGGGCGCAGAACCCCTGTTCTTTCTCGATTACTACGCTACCAGCAAACTGGACGTACCGATTGCCACACGCGTCGTCAACGGGATTGCGGCTGGTTGCGAACTATCCGGCTGCGCGCTGATCGGCGGTGAAACGGCTGAAATGCCGAGCATGTATCACACCGGCGATTATGATCTGGCGGGGTTTGCCGTCGGCGTGGTCGAACGGAGCGAGATGATCGACGGCAGCAAGGTCAAAGCGGGAGACGTATTGATCGGTCTGGCTTCGTCCGGCCCGCATTCAAATGGCTACTCGCTGATTCGGAAAATTATCGAACGCGCCAAACCGGATTTGCATGCCGCAATGGCTGATGGACGACCACTGGTGGAGCATCTGCTTGCCCCCACACGCATTTACACCAAGAGCATCCTCGCCCTCCGTCAAGCGGTACAAATTCATGCATTGAGCCACATCACCGGGGGCGGTCTCACGGACAACCTGCCGCGTGTTTACGGTGAAGACCTCACAGCCGCCATCGAACTTAACAGCTACAAACGCCCCGAAATTTTCGACTGGCTGGCAGAACACGGTCGGGTCGAACCCTTCGAGATGCGCCGAACATTCAACAATGGTGTCGGCATGGTCGTTGTGGTTGCAGCCGAAGACGTCGAAAAAGCACTGAGCGCCTTGAAGGCTCAAGGCGAAACCCCCTGGATTCTGGGAGAAATGTTGATGCGGGGCAATCAAGCCTCCGTCATCTATCGCTGAGCCCCCGGAGCATGACCGATCACGTTCAGCAAAAAGCACGCCTGTGCGTGTTAATTTCGGGCAGTGGCTCTAATTTACAGGCCATTATGGATGCCTGCCACGGTCACATGCTCCATGCAGAAGTGGTTCAAGTCATCAGCAACCGCGCCGATGCGTATGGCTTGATTCGAGCTCAGCAAGCACAGATTCCAACCGAAGTGCTGAATCACAAGACTTTTGCCGACCGTCCCGGCTTCGATGCCGCACTGGCCGATCTTATTGACCGATGCCAGCCAGATTTCATCGTTCTGGCCGGGTTTATGCGCATCCTCACCCCGAGTTTTGTTGAACGTTTTCTGGGTAGGTTGATCAATATTCACCCTTCCCTGCTGCCGAAATACCCCGGTCTGGATACCCATGCGCGCGCACTGGCGGCAGGTGACCGCGAACATGGCGCAACGGTGCATTTCGTCACCCCCACGGTCGATGCAGGGCCGCCCATCGTTCAGGGTATTCTGAATATTCTGCCGGATGACTCGGTGGACAGCTTGAAAGCACGAATTCATCAATTGGAACATGTGATTTATCCCTATGCGCTTGATCGGCTGATCAAAGGCCAAGTCTGCTACCGCCAGCAACAGGCGCAATGGACTGACGGACGAGCGGACAACACGCCCGATATTATCCGGCTTTGACCGGGCTGCGCATTTTCAACCGGCCGGGAAAACCCCTGTGGAAAGATAGCGATCACCTCGGTCGCAGATAATGGAAACGATGACCGCGTTTTCCTGTTCCGTGGCCACCTGCAGGGCCGCAGCCATCGCGCCGCCCGATGATATGCCAGCCAGAATGCCTTCTTCTCGTGCCAGTCGTCGGGTTGTTTCCTCTGCCGTGCCCTGATCAATGTCAATGACACGATCAACCAGGCTCGGGTCGAAAATTTTCGGCAAATAAGCCGCAGGCCAGCGACGTATGCCGGGAATCTGGGCACCATCTGCGGGCTGCACACCCACAATCTGAATGGCCGGGTTTTGTTGTTTCAGATAACGCGCCGTGCCCATGATCGTTCCGGTCGTGCCCATTGCGGAAACGAAATGGGTGATCTTTCCTGCCGTATCCCGCCAGATTTCAGGGCCGGTCGTGGCAAAGTGGGCGGCTGGATTATCCGCATTACTGAACTGATCCAGAACAATCCCCGCTCCGCTTGCGGCCATTTCCTGAGCAAGATCTCGTGCCCGTTCCATACCCTCAGCTTTCGGCACGAGTATGAGCTCGGCCCCATAGGCGGCCATCGATTGTCGTCGTTCAAGAGACATATTGTCCGGCATGATCAACGTCATTTTCAGGCCCATTGCCGCCGCAACCATTGCCAGCGCAATACCGGTATTACCTGATGTAGCCTCGATCAGGCGATCACCCGTTTTGAGTTCGCCACGCGCCATTGCCTGCTTCACCATCCATAAGGCAGGGCGATCCTTTACGGAACCCCCGGGATTGTTGCCCTCAAGCTTACCCAGCAATCTGTTTCCACGGGAAGCGAGTTGCATAGATAAACGCTCTATGCGCACCAATGGCGTGTTACCGTTCAATTCTTCGAGGTTATACGTTTTCATCTGTTCAATTCTTCATCAAAATAGGCACGAACAAACCGCCGCCACTCGACGGATTGTCGCATACTCGATAGATCATTAACGCATGGGAAAAAAATGAAGCAGAGCCCAACGCCCCAGCCACAGCGGAACTTCAGCCCCTTTTCGCACATTTGGCCCCTATTGCTGGGATTGCTGCTCACCCCCTGGCTGCTCTACCTTCCTGTAGAGTCTACGGATACTCATTTAAAGTCCCTGACCGTTCTCGGCATGATCGGCATCGGTCTGGGTTGGACCGGGCTATGGCTCGGTATAACCATTCTGGTTCAATTACTCTCCAAAAACCGGATCTTCTTGAGCCGGGATCATGCCGCTACAAATGCAGACCGGCCGGAAATTTCCGTGCAGCAAATCGCTCAGATCAACCAGCATTGGGTTACCCCACTCGGGCACATTCGGGCCGCAACGGACACCTTGGCCGAAACCAATGAAAACCCACAAATCAACGAACGACTCACCCCGGAATTGGCTGTCATCCGCGCCGCCAATGCCGAACTGCGCCTGGCAATCGAAAATGTTCTGGATTATTACGAAGCAGCAACCAATCGTCTGAAGGCGACCCCCCGCAAAACGGATATTCGTCTGCAGATCGAGGATGCGGTCGCCGAGTGGGAAATTTTTGCCCAACAGCGCGTCGGCTTGATCCAATACATCTGTTTTCAGGATATACCCGGACTGGTCGCGATCGATATCCGTTTGTTGCGCCGACTGATCGACAATTTACTCGTTATCCTGATTCAGCAACCCGACATAAATGATTGCAGCGTCACTTTGCTTGAAGCGGATTTGGCTGAAGAACTCGAACTGGAAACAAGCCATTCAAACGGGGCAGAAAGTGAGACAAACTGCACATTCAATCTGGTCATTGATGGCAAATCACCGGGGCCGCTGGATCACTTTGCCGAGGCACTAAGCCAACCGCGGATACCCAGCATACGCAAGGACACAGACCCGTTATTCATGGGCACGGATCTATCCGTGTGGCTCATCGGCCAATTCTGCAAGCAACTGAATGCGACCCTGAGTGTCGGAGAAACAAGGGAGGGGCGTCAGGGTTTCCGATTAACGTTTTCCGCCCCTGTTCTTGGAGCACATCAACCATGGCAACCCTGGTTACGCGGCAGATCCTGCGCGGTGATCACGCAGTCAGCGACCCATGCACAGGCTTGGCGCGGGCATCTTTCAGCCTTCGGCGCCGACATCGTCCTCGATCCCGACCACGGGGAAATTGATTGCCTTTTTATTGACAATGAAAACTGGCAGAGACTGAGTGCAGACCCGCCACTTTGGTTCCAGCATGTGAGTAGACACGGTCGGATCATCGCCCTGTGCACGCAATTATCCCTGCGTGGGCGACCGGTCGGCCAATTCGATTGGGCACAAATCAGCCTACCCATGTTTATACGCCAACGCGTGCTGCAAACCCTGCTCCCAAGAATCTTGCAGAATGACAAGATCACTTCTGCGCTGCAGAAAAAACAGCCGATAACGACCCACACTTCGCAAAATCAGACGGAGCAAAGCCTACCCTCATTTACTGGCAGAACAGCGCTGGTCATTGATGATGACCGGATTTATCAAAGTCATCTGGTCAATCTGCTGCAACAGATCGGTGTCACGACGCTATCCGCTCAAGATGGCAAAAGCGGCCTGTATCAAGCCGAGCACGCCGACCTTGATCTGGTACTGACCGACATGCACCTCCCCGACATCCTTGGCACGGGCATCGTACGCATGCTGCGAAAGCAGGATCGACACAAACACACACCCGTCATAGCCATTACCGCGAATATCCAAACCGAGGTGCACCAGTCTCTACTCCATGCCGGAGCCGATATCGTCCTGACCAAACCGGTGTCTCTGGGCGAACTGATCAACGCGATCAGCCAATTTTTGCAACCGCTCAACCCGGACCCACCACCGTCTTGCACTGTTCATCCACGTGACCAGGTACTCGACACTCTCCTTTGTGATGAACTGCCGATTTATCGTCAGAACCTGATGCAAAGTGGTCACAATCTGGCAACGCTTCGGCATTTGGCACATAAACTCCGAGGTGCCGCCGCCTGCTGTCAGGCCAAGTCACTCCAAACCCATGCGGGGATCCTCGAAGACCTCCTGCTGAGTGATCCTGCGGATCACGAGCGCATCGCTTTGCTGACCAAAATTTTGATCAATGCCATCGATGAAACCATTACCGAACGTGGTTGTGTCACCACCGCCCATTAATATTAGAAGCCCATTAATAAAAAAATATACTCGGCCTGATGCTGGCTTTGCCGGTATCCTTGGGTAAAGTTCAGAGCAAGCTGCCGTCAGGAAATTGAAGCAAGTGGATTCAGCCGAAATATTAGCTTCGCTACAACATCCGGTTTTTGTAACCGACGCGAGTAAATCGCTGAGCTATATCAACGAATGCGCGAGGCACACACTCGGCCTCCCCTCATCCGCGCACCTGACGCTCGAAGATGTTCTGCAGAAACTCATGACCAAAGAAGGCGCGCCACTCACCCGCGAAGCGCTTGGTGGCATTGCCCCCCTCCGTGTCAGCCTGTCATCCGACGATTTCCTTCGAGTTGACGCCGTACTGAATGCCCACACACTGAGTGATCACTCAACCTGTTACGAACTCAATCTATTCCAAAACGGCACATCCACGGCTATCGACCCACTGACCGGGCTGATGGACCGGGGACATATGCTCAAACTGATCGGCACGAAGCGTCGTGAAGGCAAGGGCGCACTCATTCTGATCGATATCGATCGACTGAAAATCATCAATGATTTCCTGGGTTACGATGTCGGTGACCATGTCATACACGCCCTGGGGCATGCATTCAGGCAGCAGATAGATGCATCCGTCAGCCTCGCGCGCTGGAGTGGCCATGAATTCATGGCTCTGGTGCCGGAAAATCTCATTCAACAAACCGCTCAATTCGCTGAGTCGTTCAACACCATTGCTCGCGAACTGCCCTTGGCCAGATCGCTCAATTTACCCGGACGGAAACTGGGTCTGAGCATCGGATATACCCGGTTTGATTCGTCAAACCCAGACAACCCGGACCCACTGACCGAAGTCAACGCCGCCGTCTATGAAGCCAAGCGTGCCGGTCGCAATCGAGCCATAGATGCCCGAAAACTGACCCGACCATCGATTTACATTACCGGCGGTGCCTTGGAAACGGCATTGCTCGAAGAGCGAATTGTTGCTGCAGTTCAACCCATATTCGACCTGAAAACTGGCCAGATCGTTGCGGACGAATCCCTTGCCAGGATGATCACACAAAAAGGCGACGTGATCGCGGCAGGAGAGTTCATTGAGGCCGCCGCTTCGCTGCAGCTGGCACATAGAATTGATCAAAGCATCATCAAACAAACGATCAACTATTGTGTCACCAGCCACTTCAGCACACCGCGTGCACATTTCGTTAATATTTCCGGCGATTTTCTCCACCACCCGGAGCTGATCGAAGAAACCATCGTTACGGCGATGAACGCCTGCGCCTGCACTCATCCGGATCAGGCAAGCGCGCGCCAAACCAAACCGCTGGTGATTGAAATCACGGAACGCGAATTGGTTGATGACACGCAGGAAGCACTGCGCGCCCTGCAACCGTTGCTTGATTTCGGTCTGCGTCTGGCTCTGGATGATTTTGGTAGTGGTTACTCTTCCTACCGGTATCTGCTTGATCTGCCGTTCAGCTTCCTAAAGGTTGAAGGGGAGCTGATTCGACACATCACGACCAATGACAAGGCACGACGCATCGTCCAGCATATCCAGCACATGGCTCAGGATCTGGGCTTAATTACCGTGGCAGAGTTCATTACCGATCAGGCCACAGCGGATATGCTGGCCCAAATGGGGGTTGACTGGGGGCAGGGTTTCCACCTAGGCAAACCCGAACTGATACAGAAAAACCGTATGCTAAAACCCAAAGCCTGGCACACGATCTGATCGCTCATCATGTTAACCATAAGGAACCTCGAAAAACTCATCCTTGGGATTTTTCGAGGTTTCCCACGTTGACAGTCGCTTGAAAAGCTTGCACATTAATCAACGCTAGCACAAAAAAGAGGAACTGGTTTTTGTGTCGATTTAAGGAACCTCTGAATAATTCAGAGTTTCCGCGCGGCACAAGGACGTGCCGCCATTTTCAATCACATATGTGATTGAAAATGAAGCAAAGCAAAAGTCACATCTTTTGCTTTGCGTGCTCTTAAGAATTCCAGGATGGAATTATTCAGAGCTTCCTTAAGGGAAAAAGTGCGTAATTAAAATCGGTTGGCACAAACGCTGATTTGAAATTATTAGAATAAAAAATTTTCGATTGCTCTTCTCATTCATCAATAAATAAAACGGTGAGGGCTAACAGGGTATGTCAACAGACGCAGCAGCATCCAAAGAGAATCGCAAATACGCACGCCTGACATTATCATTGCCGGGCCGTTTGAAAATCTCGCAGGAAGAATATCATGTGCGTATTCAGGACATATCCCTCAAAGGCGCCCTGATAGAGCAGGAACATAGTCAAAACGGCAATTCAGCCGCGCTAGACCTTCAAAAGAATTCTTCTGGACACTTGGTTATTTTAGCTGACCCGGAAGACATTCCACTGTTAGAATTGGACGTACAAATACTGCGTAACCAATCTGGCATGGTCGGGCTGACTTGGCCCACTATTGATCTGGACAACTTAACCCAGTTACGTGAAATACTTGTGGCCAATCTTGCGAATGAAGAGCTTATTGAACGTGACCTTTTTGAACTATTCCGACCGGCCTAAATACCTCTGGACTTCAGGCGTATGCTCTCCCATGCCGTCAAAAGGATTTTGCAGCCATGTTTGATTACACGCACGATCACGCCCAATCCCAAGAGATCCTGCGTCTGGTGCTCGTTGAGCTACAGGCGTTGAATTTACCGCCCAACCCCATCTTTTTCACTTTATTCTACGAACGTGCACTCAAACGAGATGCCAGTCTGAACAAAGACATAGACGACGCCATCAATAGTGACAAAGGGCTTACCGTTGATATCGCTCAGGAAATTTTCGATACCCATGTTCTGAACGGTGCCATCAAGGAGATGAGCAAAGCACAAAGCGCACTGCTCCGCGTTATTCGAAACGTCATGATGCAAATGCTCAACACAGGCAATGAGTTTTCGAACTATGCGTCATCGCTCGGTGACTTTGTGCGCAAAATCGATCGCACGGATTCGGTTCAGGACATCCGCATGCTCACAGCCGAAGTGATCGAAGATTCACGCCAGCTTGAGCGCACATCCAAAGAAACATCGTCGCAGTTGAATGATGCGGGCGAGCAGATCACCCGTCTGAAAGAAGAACTTGAAGCGGCCCGAAGGGACGCACGCACCGACCCGCTGACCGGTCTGGCCAATCGACGCGGTCTCAACGAAATGCTGCTGCAACGTATCAATTTGTTCTTGCAGGAAAAAACACCGTTCTGCGTGATCCTGGCAGACATCGACCACTTCAAACGCATCAATGACGCTTATGGCCACCTGGTTGGCGACAAGATATTGCGCTTCGTGGCGCGCACGCTGATGGCCAACATCAAGGGCCAGGACAGCGTCATCCGATTCGGTGGGGAGGAATTTGCGATTATTCTGCCCTATACGCAATACGAGGGGGGCATTGTCGTTGCTCAACATCTGAGACAGAAAATTGCCTCATCGCGACTCCGATTGGCGGAGAGCGGCCGTGATCTGGGCGGACTCACCATCTCCCTCGGTGTGGCAGCCGTACACGCCGATGACACCCCCGATTCCCTCTTGCGCCGCGCGGATGATGCCTTACTCAAAGCCAAGGCGGAGGGCCGTGACCGCGTGGTGGGCTTACCTTCGGAAAAACCCACCGGCGACGCGCCTGAGATGCTTTGATACTCAGGCACGCCGCACATTGATCTGAATCCTGACCATGCCACTTGGTTGAATGAATTCTATTTAGCGGCATGATTTCCGGTCACACTACGAATATCCGTATTGGTATGGAATACCGCTCAAGGATGAATTGCTTTATCAACAGGTACGCTTCAAATGTTATCCATGGGATTCAAACCGTCCATCGACGTCAGACAAGTCACCAATAAAGCCATTGAACTTGGTTCACATCGCGCGCTGCAATCAAAGACCGACCTTCAGGGCATCATCACGCACGCAAGTCGCTCTCTGGCTGACATCTCCGGTTTTACCGTGGATGAACTGATCGGCCAACCCCATAACATTTTGCGTCATCCGGACATGCCCGACGCCGTTTACTACTTGATGTGGCAAACAATCCAGAAGGGTGAAGAGTTCTACGGTATCGTGAAAAACCGCTGCAAGAATGGTGACCATTACTGGGTGATGACACGTGTGGCGCCTGTCATCGAGAATGGTGTTCCCGTGGGCTACACATCGGCTCGATTCACGCCACGTACTGAACTCATCCCCATGTGGGAAGAATTGTTTGCGAAGATGCGGGAAGCCGAAAACGATAGCGGCTTCAATGACGAACGCCGATTCAAGCCCGCACACGATGTCTTGTGCAAACTGGTTCAACGAAAAGGCTATAAAGATCTGAGCCAGCTTGTCTTATCACAACGCGTGTAATCACTACGAGCACGACATCCTCAAAAAGGCGGTGACTGGAGTCGCCCGACACCCGGAGTCCGCCCTCGAACCGTATCTGCGCTGCACATTTCCTTAAGGAACCACGGCAAGCCCGGACCAATGAGCCTATAATCCACAGACCGCAGCTACGTGGTTGCGCCAAACATGTTCGCGCCTAACTAAAACACTCCAAGCCTCGGAAATCATCAAACCCATGGCCAATCCTGCTGCGCTGCAAGACAAGGAACAAACCCGCCAGCTGGATCGATGGCTGAGAAGTCAGGCAAAAACGGTAAAACGCCCCCTGAATACAGCCGTCATGCTCGGCAGCGTGAATGGTTTTTTACTGATTGCCCAATGCTGGATGCTGGCTCAGGTGCTGAATGCAACAGCGATCGGTCACCAACCGATTACTACCGTCTGGGGTTATCTGGCGGGCATGATCGGGCTCTTCCTGCTGCGTGCCGGCGTAAATTACGGCAGCCAGCGGTTTACCTTCGAAGCCGGCGCCCGCCTTCGCACCGAACTCAGAGCCCGTCTCTTCGATCACATCCATGCGCTCGGTCCGGCATGGAGTAGAAACCAGCGTTCTGGCGCGCGCGCAACCGAGGTGGTGGACGGCGTAGAAGCACTGGATAAGTATTTCAGTCTCTATCTGCCACAGATGCAGCTCGCCATTATCATCCCCGCCGCCATCCTGATTTTCGTTTTTCCGTTTGATTGGATATCCGGTCTGGTTCTCGCCATCACGGCGCCATTGCTTCCCGTATTCATGATCATCATCGGCAACCAGACGGAGAAACTGAACCGTGCACAGTGGCGCAGCCTGTCCAGAATGGGCGCGCATTTTTTCGACATGATCGAAGGACTGACGACACTCAAGCTATTCAATGCAGCCCAACGAGAAGCCCGCTTCATCGGCCAGATCGCAGAAGACTACCGCCTGCAAACCATGAAAGTGTTGCGCGTCGCCTTTCTCTCTTCGATGGTGCTTGAGTTTCTGGCTGCCATCAGCATTGCCATGGTGGCTGTTTATGTCGGTTTTCGATTGATGTATGGCGACATACATTATCTCAACGGCATTTTTGTGCTGTTACTTGCGCCGGAGTTCTATCTCCCCTTGCGCAGCATGGGGACGCAATTTCACGCGCGAATGGATGCACTGGGCGCCGTGGAACCGATCATTGAACTCTTGAATACGGAACCATCCACCCAGCCGACTGGTGCAATTGCACTGCAACTGGAACATGCGCCGCAGATTACCTTTTCCCGTCTCGACTTTGCCTACCCGAACCGGGAGGCAGTCATACGCGGTCTCAACCTCGATTTGCCAGCGGGCACGCACACGGCTCTGATCGGTGCCAGTGGGGCGGGAAAATCGACCGTGGGTCAATTACTGCTTGGGTTTTTAACACCTACCGATGGCGAAATCCTGATCAATGACACGCCACTCACTAAGATTTCGCCACGCAGCTGGCACAAACGGGTGGCCTGGTTACCGCAGAATCCAACGCTGTTTCACGGCACCATCGAAGATAACATTGCGCTGAATCGTCGTTCGAACGGACACGTTGATGCGTTGCACCAGGCAGCACAGAATGCACATGCACTCGACTTCATTAACCGCCTGCCAAACGGGTTCCAGACGATTGTCGGAGATCGGGGCCAGGGGCTTTCGGGCGGTGAAATACAGCGCATCGCCTTGGCACGCGCATTTTATAAGGATGCGCCCGTTGTGCTGCTGGACGAACCGTCCGCCAGCCTTGACCCGGAAAGTGAGCGCCTGATCACGGACGCCATCGCCAGACTTTCCTCAGGCAGAACCATGCTGACCATCGCGCACCGCTTGACCACGATCGAGCGAAGCGATCAGATCGTGGTACTCGACGGTGGGAAAATCATCGAGCAAGGTACCCACGAGGCATTGCTCCACGCAAATGGTGCCTATGCCGAACGCTACCGGCAATATCGGAGCGCCGGGCTATGAGTCGCAAACAAATTCACACGCCAAAGCAGAACGAATTGCGCTGGCTTTATGAAATCAGCCGCCCCTACCTCGGCTGGATGCTTGCGGGCGTCTTGCTCGCCACAACGGTCATTCTCGCCAATGTGGCCCTACTCTCAGTATCTGGCTGGTTCATTACCGCCATGGCCATCAGTGGACTAACTGGCGCCGTCATCAATTACTTCACGCCGGCAGCGGCCATTCGCGGTTTGGCGATTCTGCGTACCGTAGGCAGATATCTCGAACGATTGATCACCCACGAGGCCACATTCAGGCTCCTCGCCGGACTGCGTCAATGGTTCTTCGAACGTCTGGAACCGTTGGCACCGGCTCGCCTTCAGTATTATCAAGGCGGGGATTTGCTGAGCCGGATTCGTGCCGACATCGATAGCCTCGAAAATGCGTATTTGCGCATCGTGACACCGACACTTGCCGCCCTGCTCTCCACCGTGCTGATGATTCTGTTCCTGTTGTGGTGGAGCCCTGCCATCGCACTGACGAACCTTATTGGCCTGATGATCGTCGGCCTGATTCTGCCTTGGCTGGCGCTGCATCTGGGTATGAACAGCGGCAAACAGATTGTCGAGGCGCGTGCGGCCTTGCGCCAACGAACCAGTGAAACCGTGCGCGGTCTGGCCGAAATCACGCTCTACGGCGATCCGCAACAACGCATGGATACCATACACGCGGAGAACAGCGCGCTGGTCGTGCCCCAGAGACAGCAAAACCGCATCGATGCTGGCAGCACGGCCCTTACGGGTCTGTTCAGCCAACTCACCTGGCTTGGCATGATCGTCATTGCCATTGGCCTGGTTCAAAGCGGAATGCTCGATGGGCCGGAACTCGTGATGCTGGCGTTTTTCGGCATGGCCAGTTTTGAGGCAGTCGCCGCCCTGCCCATTGCCTTTCGCGCCCTCGGGGAAACACGCAGCGCCGCCCGCCGGATTCTGGATCTGGTCGATGCTGAACCTGCGGTGATCGAACCGATCAACCCTGCTGCCGCGCCACAGCATTTCGACATAAGATTCGACAAGGTGTGCCTCACCTATCCAGGTAACAAGCAACCGGCACTGAGCGATGTTACCTTCCGCTTGGCGCAAGGACAGAAACTCGCCATCCGGGGTGCCAGTGGCTCCGGCAAAACCAGTTTGACCCAACTGCTGCTCAAGTTCTGGGCGCCCGACTCCGGCCAGATCACCATTGGCGACACTAATCTGAATGATTTAAGCGGCGACACCGTTCGCGCGCTTTGCGCCGTTGTCAGCCAGCAAGTCCATCTGTTCAACACGACGCTGGCCGCCAATTTATACCTCGCCAAACCCGATGCCACAGAGGAAGAACTTCTGAATGCCTGCCGGGCGGCCGCTATTCTCGACGATATACTCGCCCTGCCCGATGGCTTTGAAACGGAGGTTGGTGAAGCCGCAGCCCGGCTGTCAGGTGGACAGATTCGGCGCATCGGCATTGCCCGCGCTTTATTGAAGGATGCCCCCATCGTCATTCTTGACGAACCCACAGAAGGGCTGGATGCAGCCACCGAACGAGAAGTCACCCATGCACTTGAGCGACTGTTGTCGGGACGCACGGCTCTGATCATCACTCATCGCCCTCACCTACTCACCTTGGCCGATCAGATCATTTTGATGGATGCCGGACATGTCACCGGCACTCGGCTGAACACGGATGCAATAAACATCTGATTTGCAAAATATAACTCATTATCCCATTCAAATCAGATGGTTATATTTTTAGTTTAATCTGCTAATAAATTTTAAAAATACTGGAAAAGTAATCTACTCTTAATGCTACAGATACCGATCTCCTTACTATTTTCAATGTCAGGATCGGATTGATACGCGCTGAGGTCGGCCAACCGCAATTCAGCACACAGATCACCCTATTTGGCGCCCGCCGCGCCATCTATTATCGGGAGAAAAAAATGACAGATCCGACGCTAATGACCGATCTTGCAAGACTTGATTTTGCGTGGATAACAACCATGCACATTCTCTACCCACCGCTGACCATCGGTCTGGCCTCGTTTTTGCTGTACAGCGAATGGCGCTGGCTTAAAACCGACAACGACGAGTGGTATCGCCTGACACGTTTTTTCGAGAAGCTATTCATCATCAACTTTGGCGCTGGAGTAGCCACCGGCGTCACCATGGAAATGTCGTTTGGCATATTATTCGGCCCCTTCTCACAAGCGGCCGGGCCATTTTTCGGCAACATCCTAGGATATGAAACCATCACGGCCTTCATGTATGAAGCCGGTTTCATTGGTTTAATGATTTTCGGCTGGGGCAAAATCAGCAAGAAGATGCACATCTTCGCCACATTTAACGTCGCGTTTTCATCCATGCTGTCGGCCATGTGGATTTTGGTGGCTAATTCCTGGATGCAATCGCCTACAGGGGTTCATCTGGAGAAAGGTCTGTTTTTGGTGGACGACTGGACGGCCGCCATTTTCAATCCGAATTTCCTCACCGCATTTCCGCACATGTTCATTGCGTCCATCGAAATCGGACTGTTCTTCGTGGCGGGTATCTCAGCCTGGATGATTTATAAAAATCGCCATGCGCAGATGTTTATGCGCACCTTGACCGCTTCTTTAATGGCCTTGGTGATTGTTGCGCCTCTACAGGTTTATATAGGTGACGAATTGGGCCGCACGGTTGCCGAACATGATCCTGCCGCACTCGCCGCCATGGAAGGTCACTGGCATACCTACAATGCCGATGGCTCGCCAAATACGAGCTGGAATTTGATTGCATGGCCCGATGAAGAAAAAGGCACCAATACGTTCCAGATTGGCATCCCCCACGTACTGAGCCTGCTGGAAGACCATAAATGGGTCAGCACGGTCAAAGGCCTTGATCAGTTCAAACCCGAAGATCGCCCGCCTGTGCTCGCCCCGTTTTATGCCTTCCGCATTATGGTGGCCGCCGGCGGTATTCTCATGCTGGTTGCATTCTGGGCACTGTATCTTCGCTACAAGGGAAAATTTAGCGCAGAGGAACTCCAACGCCGTCCGTGGTTTTTACGCGCCATCATCTTCAGCGCCATACTGCCCTATATCGCCATCTGGACAGGTTGGTGGACGCGTGAAATTGCCCGCCAACCCTGGCTTGTCCACGGTTTAATGCGCACCTCGGAAGGCGTAAGCCAAATGAGCATTGCCGCAGAAATCGCATGGTTTATCGGCTTTGTGTTCTTTGATCTGGTGGTTTGGATCGGAGCCTGGTATTTCTTCTCAAAAGTAGTTCGCACAGGTCCGGACATGAACGAAGAAATCATGCATGGCGTACAGGATGATGCCCTCAGTTTAGGGCAAATGCCCAAAAAACATCCGCCAGAAGGGAAACCACTGATTGAACGCCCTACCGTTTGAACCCATACGAAGAGAAAAACTATGCAGCATATTATGGACATCACCCACGGCTACCAATGGCTCACCGTTATCTGGTGGCTGTTGATCGGCTTATTCGTGGTTTTATACATCATTCTGGATGGCGCGGATCTGGGTTCCGGGATTTACTCACTATTTAATTCAGATAGTGAAGAACGTGGTGCGATCATGGCTTCGATGGCGGGAACCTGGGACGCCAATGAAACCTGGCTGGTGGTCGCCGGTGGCGCAATTTTCGGCACTTTCCCCCTGGCTTATGGCTCCTTGTTTCATTACCTGATGATTCCACTGATGGTTGTGCTCTGGGGCATTATTATCCGGGCCGTTTCCCTCGAGTTTCACCATTATTCCAAGCGAAGCCGTAAAATTTGGGATTGGGGCTTTGGGATCGGCAGCCTGGCAACCACTTTCGCTGCCGGTGTTTCGTTGGGGGCGTTCTTGCAGGGCTTTAGTATGTCAACCAGCCAAGTACCCACCTTCAATGGTGGTGCGATGGATTTTCTGACTCCCTTTAGCCTGCTGACCGGTGTGACCGCGGTCATAGCGGCCTCGTTAGCCGGTGGCACCTACTTGCGCGCCCGCTTCAACCGCGATACGGAAATCTATGCCAAGGCCTTAAAATGGACTGACCTCATGTTCTACCTTGCACTGGTCGCTATTTTAGTCACAGTTGCCTGGACCTTTATCCAATTCCCATGGGCAAGGGATAAATGGATTGGTACTTATTGGTGGGCATATGTCATTGCCGGTGCCATTGTTCTTTATGCAACCTGGTCTATGCGCAAAGCGTCTCGTGAGCAGCGCGACATAACTGCCATGCTCTGGCTTGCCAGTATCGTGTTCATTAATTTTGGCACGATGATGGCTACGCTCTACCCCTGGTTTGTTCCGGGCACAATGACGATTTTCGATGCGGCCAACCCGTCCAACTCCTTGGCTGCATTCAGTTACGCCATGCTCGGTTTTGTGCCTGTCATGTTGTCCTACAATTTTTATCAAGCATGGGTTTTTCGTGCCCGTTTGCACAAACTGGTAGGCTACGCGCACTAATCGTATCAGCGTTTTCGATAACGCCATGTTCCAATGGTGGAAAAGACAACCCACCTTGGTCGCCTTATGGCGATTAAGGGTGTTGTCATTATTTATGCTGGGACCTGCTGCCGGTATTGTTCTGGTTGATTTGATTTTTGGCTTACCCACCGCGCTATGGTGGTCTGCAGGCACCATGAGTTTACTGATGCTTGCCTTGTTTTTGATTCTGGTGCTCAAAGAGCGGGCGCAAATCGAAGCCGAAGCGATTAAACAGCATAAGGACTGATATGCTTGACATCAGAAGGTGTTAAAAAAATCAAAAGTTTTCCGGACAACACCATGCTAAACGAAGTGGGAAAATCCCCTTTGGGGCCGCCCTGAACTGACCTGTGGAGGCCGGGGGAATGGGCCATGGATGGCCCATTCAGCCTCGTCGTGACAGGAAGTCACTCATCCTGTTCTCGCACCCTTGGGGCATCCATGCCCCAAGCCCTTGCGGATACGGCGCTCGAATTCGAGGCGACCCGGCTGGATCAGGTCAGGTCAGGGTATGCCCGAAGGGCCGGCCCCGTGGGGCGTGTTTCTTTCCCCCATTTCTTTGCACGAGCAAAGAAATGGGGCGCCCGCATGCGATCTCAGTGGATCGAAGAACGGGGCGTTTGGCGGGCGAAACAACACAAGCCTATCTTGAAAACCATTTAAAGACCGTTGAGGGTTTGATTACGTCCGTTTTAAGCTTGATTTCGTAAACACTCTCTATAGAGCACCTCGAAAAATTCCACGGAAGGGGTTTTTCGAGGTTCCCTATTTTTGATCCTCTTCAAATCTGAGATGCTCTTATGCCCAGACTCCAAGCGATGATACGTGTAAAAAATGCCATTCCTGTTGGTCTTCATCTGATCTTGCTTTGGCCTGCGGTACTTTGGCTCGCCTGGATGGTGCTGTCCCAGATTAACTTTTTGTATCCGCTGGATTATCGGCTGTTGAACATTCCGGCAACAATCGAAACCTACGCACCGCAAAATCGTCACGGCAAACAAAACTTTATCGAAACAAATGCCAATGAACACGCGCGCTTGTTTTCAGCGATAACAAAAGCCATTAACAACGAAGGACGCGGTTTAAGCGAGCTGCATTACTTTTCACCCGACGGTCGCGACCTGGGCGTATTTTTAACGGTAGACGAGGTCACTCATTTAACCGATGTTTCCCGCGTAGTCGATATTGGCAAAGATATTGGTGGTTTGGCGCTTTTGGCGTGGTTAATCCTGCTCGGTTTCACCCTCTGGCGAAAAAAACCGCTGCCCAGCCTGCGTTCATTTGCAACCGGCACGGCATTAAGCCTGCTTATCGCGGGTATTAGTGTCTTTGCTATTGGGCCTATGCGTGTGTTCAACAGCTTTCACCGCAGCGTGTTTCCAGCCAATCATCCGTGGTTTTTTTACTATCAGGACTCGCTGATGACCACATTCATGCAGGCGCCAAACTTATTCGGGCTGATTGTCATCTGGTGGCTTATTACCGCTTGCGCTTTTTTACTCATACTCTGGGGTACGGCAAAAACGCTGACAACGATTCGAGCCGCACAACAACGATAGGGCACAGCAAAATTCAAAGAAAAGGCGCTTTCGTTCCTGACTCGAACATGCCAGCCTGACCGGTTAGCCGGACAACACCTCGGAAACCAAAGTCTTCGCTTCTTCGAGAATACGGGCAAGATGCTCACTTGAGATAAAACTCTCAGCATAAATCTTGTAAATATCTTCCGTACCGGATGGACGCGCGGCAAACCAGCCATTCGCAGTTTCAACTTTCAGGCCACCCAACGGGGCCTGGTTGCCGGGCGCATGGGTCAACACACGAGTAATCGATTCACCGGCAAGGTTGGTGGCACTGACAGAATCAGCAGTCAGCCCTTTGAACCGCGCTTTCTCTTCAGCACTGATCGGCGCATCCACTCGGGTATAAAAGGGCTGGCCGTATCGATCAACCAGATCGTTGTAGTATTCCCAGGGATCTTTACCCGTCACCGCCAAGATTTCAGCGGCAAGCAGCCCCAGGATCAGTCCATCCTTATCGGTCGTCCATACCTGCCCATCACGACAAAGGAACGTAGCACCTGCGGACTCCTCCCCACCAAAGCCCAACTCGCCCGCAGTCAACCCAGGCTGGAACCACTTGATGCCTACGGGTGTTTCAAAAACGGTACGACCCAGACCCGCCGCCACGCGATCGATCATCGAGCTGGAAACGACCGTTTTGCCAATGGCCAGATGCTCGGCCCATTCTGGCCGATGATGGAACAGATAATCGATTGCCACCGCGAGGTAGTGATTGGGATTGAGCAGACCGCCGTCCGGGGTCACAATCCCATGTCGATCGGCATCGGTATCGTTTCCGAACGCAATATCGAAACGATCCTTGATGGCCAACAATCCGGACATGGCGTAGGCCGAGGAGCAATCCATGCGGATCTTGCCGTCATGATCGAGCGGCATGAACCGAAAATCGGGCTCGATGCGGTCATTCACCACGGTCAAATCGAGCTGGTAGCGCTCGGCAATCGGTTTCCAGTACGGCAATCCGGCTCCCCCCATCGGATCAACGCCGATGGAAATGCCCGCCTTGCGGATTGCTTCGAAATCGATTACCTGCTCCAGTTCCGCCACATAAGGCGTGACGAAGTCATCAGCAATCACAGAAGACTGTTTCAGGGCTTCTGCGAAGTCCATCCGGGGGATGTTCTCCCATTGATCAAGCAGCTCATTCGCGCGGTTCTGAATCCAGCCCGTGGCATCCGTATCGGCCGGGCCACCATGCGTGGGGTTGTACTTGAAACCACCATCGGTCGGGGGGTTGTGTGATGGCGTGATCACGATCCCATCGCACAAGGCGCCCGAGGACGCAGAATTTTTGACGATGATCAACCGGGAAATAACCGGCGTGGGCGTCGGTTTGAAACCGGCTTGATAACGCAAAGGAACACCAGCGGCCGCAAGCACCTCAATCGTAGTCACAAATGCCGGCCAGGAAAGCGCGTGCGTGTCCGCACCGATCAGAATGGCGCCCGTAATGCCCTGCTCTCGACGATATTCAATCAATGCCGCTGTAATGGCCGCGATATGCGCTTCATTGAAGCTCGTGTTCAGACTCGAACCACGATGGCCGGACGTGCCGAAACTCACCTGTTGCCGAACCAACCGCGAATCCGGCTGCTGCGTGTAATAGGCACTGATCAGTTCGGGTACTTGGACCAGCATATCCGGGGTAGGCAACGAACCCGCAAGCGAAGATTGAGACATAAAACCATCCTTAAAAGTTGAGCGCAAAGCATCTGCTACAGAATGCCAAATCTGAGTCGTTCGACAAAGTTAAAATTGTCCCCCAAGGGTGCTTTGATTTAATCAGAAGAAGTTAAGGAACCTCTGCACGAATGCGGGCCTTCCCATACAGGGCATGGATGCCCGGCCGCTCAATGACGCAAATCATTGAAATTCTGAGATCTGGCCGGGTGTAACCGCGGGCTTGCTCCTGCTTGATGCGCAGCAGGCGCAAGCCCGTATTCAGCTGGCGCAAGTCCACCGGTCCGAGCGTATCTGCTCGAAGTCATGGGTGGATTCGTAAGCGTTTCCCAAGAAAACCCCCAAGGATGGGGGGCTTTCTAGTTTCCCCCAATATAAGCAACAGTAGCCTCGGCATCATCCGGCGGGAAACCTGTTGACGAATAAATCCCATTTTTTCTCAGAATTTATTTATTAAATTAATCTATGCTAATATAGTTTATGTTATGGATGGGTTCGCTAAAGGTAGCTTCGAACCAGTAAGTAGTTTATCCGCAATTAATTAGTCGAGGACTTTATTATGCTGGTTAGAGATATTGGATCTAAGTTCACCCCCTTGTATTTTCTTGCGTCACTTGGCGCGGGCGGCTTGGCGGTGTCCTTTTTCATTTATTTGATGTTCTTGCTTCCCCACCCAAACACAGCAATGGTGACTTTCGGCGATGTGTGGCCAATTCTTACCGGCCCCAGCCTCTTTAATGCATTACTCACCGGTCTTGCTATTTCATCGATTCTATTTTTCGCCTACTGGCATTTCCGTTTGCTTTTTTGGAACATCCGCGAATTCGGCCTGTTCAAACAAACAGATGCCTATCAAAAGTTGCTCGTAAGCAACTCAGAGATTGCATTGATGACCATCCCGCTCACCCTGGCCATGACAGTGAACGTGTCTTTTGTGCTGGGTGCTTTATTGATCCCGAATCTTTGGTCGATTGTCGAATGGTTGTTCCCGCTCGCAATCTCCGCCTTTTTTGTGATTGGCGTCTTTGCCATGAAAATTTTGGTGCGCTACTTCTCACGGGCCTTAGTTGGCGGTAACGTTGATTTCGCGACCAACAACAGTTTGGCCCCCATGGTTTCGATCTTTGCACTTTCCATGATCGCCGTTGGTTTCGCTGCACCGGCTTCCATGTCCAAAATCACGACAGTAATCGCCATATCGATCGCGCTCTCGTTATTTTTCATGACCATTGCGGTTCTTTTGGCAATCGTCAAATTGGTTAACGGTTTTCAATCCATGATGATCAACGGAATCAGTGAGTCCGCCAGCCCAAGCCTGTGGATTATGATTCCTATTTTGACACTGTTAGGGATTAGCTGGATTCGTTTGAGCCACGGGCTAAATCATGGTTTTGATAGCTCTTTGCACTACAGCGGCTTGTTTGTCGGCAGCATGGTTGTGGTTTCGGCACAAATCCTGTTTGGCTTGCTAGGATACGCAGTCATGCGACATCTCGGTTATTTCAAACAGTATATTCACGGCGAAAAGGGCGACGCGGGCACCTTCGCCCTGGTGTGCCCCGGTGTGGCTTTCTTTGTATTCGGCATGTTTTTCATCAATGTCGGCCTGACCCACAACGACATTATCACCCACCGTTCATGGGTCTACTTTCTGCTGATGGCTCCGTTCGTCTACGTCCAACTTAAAACGGTCCAGGTATTCTGGAAGCTCAAAAACAAGCTACTGACACGCAGATCGAATCTTTTGGAACAGCCTGCGACGCCCCATAGCTAAACAACCAGAAAGTCATTAAAAAGCCCCGGTTTTCGGGGCTATTCTCATCGGTTAAAGGCGCTTGCACCGCAGGATCGGACAAAGCCCCTGCTACTGAGCCTGCTCCGCCTTGGCCACATAACGCTGCTGCAAATCGAGCACGCGTGTCACATAGTTTTGTGTTTCGTTATACGGCGGTACGCCAGAATACTTCTGTACAGCGCCTTCGCCTGCGTTATAAGCCGCCACTGCCAGTTTCCGATCGCCATGAAACAAATCCAGCAAGAAGGCGAGGTAAGCGACGCCCCCTGCGATGTTTTCATTTGGATTGAACCGATCAGCGACACCAAATCGAGCGGCTGTTTGCGGCATCAACTGCATCAGGCCACCGGCGCCGGCTGACGACAATGCATTCGGGTTGAACGCACTTTCTGCGTGCATAACGGCACGCACCAGCGTGGGATCGACGCCATACTGCTTGGCGTAATGTCTGATTTCATCGTCATACGTATGAACATCTAGGCGAGGCAGCACCTTGAAACCATCATGCCAAGCCTTGGGCGCTGTCCATGCACTTTTTTGAAACAACGTGTAGCCTGAATGCTTCGGCGGAGTCACGTTTGTCAGGTGTGCCACACCATTGGCATCCCGATGCACATACACATCCGCCCGCGCAGCGGAAGATGTCACTGCCGCCAGCAGACCGAAGAAAAAAATAGCGCCCACCACTCGTCGGTTAAAACTAAATTTGATTTGGCAATCCATCATGCCCTAACCTCTCGAATCATCGCATCACTGATCACAAGACACCCGCGACCCTTTTATCCGCATTGTATGGCACAACAGCGCTCATGAATACCAACACCATCCCCTTATATCGTTCGGGCACTTTCGACCAACTGATGGAAGCCTATGAGCAAAATTACATCCTCATGCGGCGGCTGTTCGGAGATTTGCGGCATCTTCAAAGTGGCGATGAGTGCCCATGGAATGCAAATGTCACTTCAAAAATCATCTCCAAGAGCAAATTTACCCTTGATATCCAGTTCACGGACCAACTCGTCATGGGCAACAAGAATCGCCCATTGAAGCTTAAAGTACGGGTGTATCACGATGCCCGAACTGCCGAATTGCTCGACTCGGTTCACAGAGACCAATGCCTGCAGAATCAAGCCGGCAAGTGCACAGAACTGCAGTTCAAACGCAACCAGCTGCTTAAAAACTGGCTGATCAAACAACTGAATATCCTGTCTGGCGAGTAAAATCCCCCTATTCCAGAGTAAATTACTCAGCTATGATTGATTCAAGGGTGCCTCGAAAAACCGTCATGAGCATGTTTGAGTGCAAGGAGCCGCACAGTGAGCAACGAGACATATCAAGTAGATAGGCGAGGCGCGGGCTTACGCCAGCTGAATGCGAAGCAGGCGTAAGCCCGCGTAAACGAGCACGCGAATTCAAGCGCCTCACCCGGCAGGGCTTCCGCCATGGATGGCGGAAGGGTGCGAGAACAGGACGCGCCGCAATCGGACAGCGGGCTGCCGCCAGCTTAATGCGCAGCAGGCGCAAGCCCGCGTTCAGTAGGTTTTTCGAGGTACCCTCAAGTCAATTATATAAAGCTGAGGTACAACCACCATGCGACTCACAACAAAATGCCGCCATGCAGTGACCGCGCTCATCCACCTCGCCAATCGATCCAATGAGCAAAACACCGTCTCACTTGCTGAAATATCTGCCATACAAGGCGTATCGATTTCCTATCTGGAACAGCTCTTTTCCAAGATGCGTCAGGCAGAACTCGTCATCGGCACACGCGGGCCGGGTGGTGGCTATCGCCTGAACAAACCAGCGGAACAGATCACCATAGCCGATATCGCCGATGCAATAGATGACCGTTGCCGGAAAGAACGCCTCGAAGCATTCGGCAAACCCTGTCCCGATAAGCGCAATTTCGCCCAGGACAAATGGAATGAGTTTTCACGAGAGCTTTACCTGTTCTTGGACACGGTTAACCTGTCTCGCTTCGTCGAAAACCAGAAGCCCACTCAAAACCGGCCCGAAAACGACTCGGCCCAAGCCATAAGGGAGCACAGTATGAAGCATGCCCCCACAAACACGACGGGAGCAGGTTACTAAAACCAAGAAACACCCGAAGGGTGATTGACAAAAAGCCCTCATCCATGAATAATTCTGCCCCTGTTTGCGGGAATAGCTCAGCTGGTAGAGCGCAACCTTGCCAAGGTTGAGGTCGCGAGTTCGAACCTCGTTTCCCGCTCCAAATTGGCTGGATGTCAGAGTGGTTATGTCGCGGATTGCAAATCCGCTTACCTCGGTTCGATTCCGGGTCCAGCCTCCACTAAATTCAAAGAAAAAAATTGGCCACCTCGAAAAACTTTTGAGGTGGCCCCATATTTTTTTAAAAAAATAACACCAAAACGACAAAGTTCATTTATCTAGAAGCCAAGCAAAGTTCGTCTACAAAATTTGCATACTTTGATCATTTTCTGCAATTGAGACTGATCGATAGCCTGAAACAAGATGCTAAAACACTTTCCTGACCGGTCAACCACACCTTGTCCGATCAAACCGTAGGAAAAACAAGGCGCAACGCTGGAATCAACCTTTCCTATCAAAGGCGTCGACCCGTGCGGGGGGGAAGTTTCGCCAAACAATATGACATTCGCTACAGGAAAACGGGCCGATAAACGGCAGCTTGTTATCATGTAGATGGTAGGTGAATTGAATATACCGCGTACCCGGTTGGGAAATCTGATTGATTTCCCGGCTGATCTGTCGCACGACGGACGAGGGCATGCTACGTAAAGGCAGGCTGGAGACAATCGCGCGGATCGGTGCCTCGATTCCACTCAGGAGTTGGGATAACCCACAGGCATCACCGTGAATGATGTTGAGTCCGGGGAAACGCTGCCGCAGGAGCTGCGCGAAGGAATCGGTTCGTTCCACCAGAATCAGATCATCCGGCTCGATACCCCGTTGCAGAAGCGCCCGTGTCATCGGGCCACTTCCGGGTCCGAGTTCAATGACTTTGCCTTTGCCCTCTGGCACCAGTGCGGCCATTTGCCGTGCGAGGTAAACCGAACTGGGGCACACTGCCCCTGTGTGACGTGGATGCCTGATGAATTCACGCGCAAAATTAAACCACTCTCGGGTACGGCTCATAAAACCTCGGCCAAACTAAATGCCGCAAAAGCGGTGGTGAAACTCGGCACTGACTTTACCAGTCTGAACCGTGAGGTCATATTAATGCACGTATATTGTGCAGAAATCAATTCAACCCAATCGAAAGGAACCAGCCCTTGCCAGATTTGATCCACCATGCGCTGACCGCATTCATGGCCTTTCTAGCCATGATGAACCCGGTCGCCAATGCCGTTATCTTTCTGGGGCTCACGGCCGACATGGGCGTAGCCACCACGCGCCATGTCGCCTGGCGCGCGGTGCGCACGGCATTTTTCATTGTGCTGACTTTCGCCCTGTTCGGCCCACTGGTGTTTTCATTATTCGGCATCACCCTACCTGCATTACGGGTAGCAGGAGGTGTGCTGATCGCCATGGTGGGTTTCCGAATGCTGCACGGGGAAAATTCGCGCGTGTCGCATCCCAAGCAGATCCCATCGGAATCCGGTAGTGAAGTGGATAGCACGCAGAGTGACATCGCCATCACGCCGCTGGCCATTCCGGTGTTGGCTGGCCCCGGCACCATTGCCACAGCCATGAGCTACTCCCCGAGCGGGCACTGGTTGCAAATCGGTGTCACCATTTTGATGTTCACTGCCATTTGTGCTGTGACCTTTTATGCCTTTATTTTCTCGGAACGGATTCTGGCGCGCATTGGCCGTGATGGCGTCGCCGTCATCACTCGTTTGATGGGTCTGATCCTGGCCGTGATTGGCGTGCAGATGATTCTTGATGGCGTCCACCAATCGGGGATTTTCGGCTCATAAAAAAACCGGAGATTGGACGCCCCCGGTTTTTCGATAGCCCCCGCCTGGTTATTGGGGTGTCGGTAAAGCCAGCCTGAGTTTCTTCAGCGCCGCATTTTCGATCTGACGAACCCGCTCCGCTGATACCTGATACTCATCGGCCAAGGTCTGCAGTGTCGCCTTGGGCTCTTGCAGCCAACGACGCTCAAGGATGTCGCGGCTACGGGCATCGAGATCGTGCAACGCATGAGTCATAGCAGTGACACGATCATCCTCATCACGCTGAGCAGTCATATCTTCGACCGAAACCTGATGCTGATCGACCAGAATCTGCTCGTAGGACGGCCCGCCGCCTTCATGTTCGCCATCGTCATACAAGGGTGCATCAATGGCGATGTCGTGGCTGTACAGGCGGGATTCCATCGTCACCACTTCGCGTTCCGGCACGTTCAACTCGGCCGCAATGGCACGTGTTTCATCAGCTGTCAGCCAGCCCAGACCGCTCTTCATATGACGCATCTTGAAAAAGAGTTTGCGCTGCGCCTTGGTGGTCGCAATTTTCACGATACGCCAGTTTTTCAGAATGTATTCGTGAATTTCTGCGCGAATCCAGTGCACGGCAAACGTGACCAGACGCACTTTCTGCTCCGGTTCAAAGCGCTTGACGGCCTTCATCAGGCCGATATTGCCTTCCTGAATCAGATCGGAAAGCGGCAAACCATAGCCTCGATATCCGCGAGCAATATGCACCACAAAGCGAAGGTGGGACATGATCAGCTTCTGCGCGGCATTGATATCGCCGGTCGATTTCAGTTGTTCGGCCAGTTTTTGTTCTTCGTCAGCAGTCAGAAGCGGAATGCGGCGCACTTCGGCCAGATACTGCTGCAACGAATCCCCTACCACCGGCAGGGTGCGGGGCATGACAGGATGTTGGGCGGTATTCATTAGTGTGCGTACCTCAGTTGGGGAAACGTATTTTTTCAATTGGCTTGATTCTATCATCAGCCTTCGACCGATAGCCAACCCGAAAGTTCCCTAACAGATCAGGCCTCGTATGTACCACCCGTTGCCTATCCCTGCAGGGCTTGCCGCAGCAAGATTTCGGCCTCGGATGAACCGGCTTTCGGCGTTGGGGGCCACTGGACGACGACTTCCTTATCCCGACTGGTTTCTCCACGACGGATAACCACCCGGTTTTTTGCCACCGAAAAGGTTTTGGCGACAAAGGCGATCACCGCCTGATTGGCCTTGCCATCGACGGGTGGCGTGGTCAGATACAGTTTGATCCGATCACCGATGACCTCACCCCAGGCATTCCGGCTAGCCCTGGGCTGCACCTTGAGCCGCAGGATCAGACTGTCATCCTGCCAGTGAAAAAAATCCGCTTCTACTGTGGCACTCATTTTATGTTGGCTCACGCCGCACTAAATCACTCTGTCGCTCGCGCTTCCAGATCGCTCCAGCGATCCATCAACCGGGCCAGTTCGTCGTCAATTGCGGCCATGCGCGATAGAACGGGCGCGGTCTTGTCGTCGGGCTGCTCATAGAATGCCGGATCACTCATTTGCGCGGTAAGCTCCGCCTGTTCGTTTTCCAATGCCGCTATTTTTTCCGGCAAGGCCGCCAGTTCGTGCCGTTCCTTGAAGCTAAGGCCATCTTTCCTTGAGTCACTGACCGTATTTGTACCAGCAGTAGTCTTTGTAACTGGTTTCGGCACCATGGCGCTTTGCTGCGCATACTCCCGATCACGAATAGCCAGCCAATCCTCATAGGTTCCGACCACTTCGCGCACACGTCCTTCGCCTTCGAACACCAGCAGGCTGGTGACGACATTGTCGAGGAATGCCCGGTCATGGCTTACGACCAATAAGGTGCCGTCGAAGTCCAGCAGCACCTGTTCCAGCACTTCCAGGGTTTCGAGATCAAGATCGTTGGTGGGTTCATCGAGCACCAGCAAGTTGGCCGACTGCGCGAACAGACGCGCCAGCAGCAGGCGATTGCGCTCCCCACCAGAGAGAGACTCGACCTTGGTGCGCGCACGTTCCGGCGTAAACAGGAATTTCTGCAAGTAACCGATGCCGTGCATGTTTTGGCCGTGAACATCAATGCGGTCACCACCGTCGCAAACATTCTGCAAGGCCGTCCAGTCAGGACGCAATTGCGCGCGATGCTGGTCGAAGTACGCGACCTGCAACTGGCTGCCTTGTCGGGCAGTGCCGCTATCCGGTTGAATTTCGCCGAGAATCAGCTTGATCAGCGTACTTTTACCCACGCCGTTCGGACCGACCAGACCGATCCGGTCACCCCGCAGGATGCGCAAGCTGAAGTCCTTAAGGATGGTCTTGCCATTGTAGGTTTTATTGATGTGCTCACCATCGAACACGATTTTCCCGGAAGTCCGCGCGCTGGCGATTGCCACTTCCACCTTGCCCTGCTTGTTCACGCGGGCGGCCCGTTCTTCCCGCAAGGCCTCCAGGCGTCGTACCCGACCTTCATTTCGTGTGCGCCGGGCTTTGACGCCCTGACGAATCCACACTTCCTCCTCGGCCAGGAATTTGTCGAATTCGGCGTTCTGTATTTGTTCGGCGTGTTCACGCTCTTCGACCCGACGCAGATAGTTCTGATAATCGCCCGGCCAGGATGTGAGCTGCCCGCGATCGAGCTCCAGGATGCGGTTGGCCAGATTTTGCAGGAAGGATCGGTCGTGGGTGATGAAGATAACCGCGCCGGAAAAGCTGCGAATCAAGCCTTCCAGCCATTCGATACTGGCGATATCCAGATGGTTGGTTGGCTCGTCGAGGAGCAGTACATCGGGCTGCACCACCAGCGCCTGCGCGAGCAGCACCCGGCGTTTCGCCCCGCCGGACAACGATTTGACCGAGGCATCGGGATCAAGATCAAGGCGTGTGATGACCTCGTCGATCCGCTGCGCCACCGACCAGCCATCGACCGCCTCGATCTGCTGTTGCAGACGCGCCATTTCATCCATAACCGAATCATCGCCCGCACCGAGCTTTTCGATACAGGCATGATAGGCCGTCAGTGTGGCTTCAATGCCGCCCAAGGCTTCGGCCACCGTGGCATACACGCTCGCAGTCGAATCCATCTGCGGGTCTTGTTGCAAATACGCAATGCGCGCGCCGGGCTCAAGGCGCACCTCGCCCTCATCGGCACGGACGATACCGGCCAGAATCTTCATGAAGGTCGATTTGCCCATGCCATTGCGCCCGATCAGGGCGATGCGCTCGCCGGGTTCCACCGTCAGCCCCACATGATCGAGCAGGACGCGGGTACCCAGGGCAAAATGTAAACGCTCGACGGTAAGTAATGGCATGGAACAATCAGACTTTCAGGAGGATGGGCGCATAGTGTAAGGGGTTTTGCACCACCTTGCCGTTCTGCATGAATGAATAGCCTTTGGAAATAATTAGCTTTGTTTCAGTCTATGATTCAAATCATTGCCAATCGAGGAAAGATCATGCCCCGAATTCGCCCGCTTTTTTTGCCGCTGCTTGCCTTGCCCGTCATCGCCCTGATGCTCTGGTTTATGCCGCCGGCTGCCAACGCGTCGGGTTATCCGCCCTTCCCGGCGCAGACGCAGTGGTTCAATGTGAGCAAACCGCTGACTGGCTCCCAATTGCAAGGCCGGGTGGTTCTGCTTGATTTCTTTACGCCCGGCTGCATCAATTGCATCCACATGATTCCAATTCAACAGCAGCTCAAGCAAAAATTCGGCGACGATCTGCTGGTAGTGGGCGTCACCTCACCGAAGTTCTCGGCTTCAAAGCAAGCAGATAACATGACGCCCTTCCTGCGACGCTTTCATATTGACGAACCGGTATTTATCGATGCAAACATGACGTGGTGGAAACACTACGGTGTGTTCGCCTGGCCGACGATGCTGCTGCTCAGCCCGAAAGGCAAGGTGCTGCACAGTTTCATCGGCGAACGGCCCTACGCAGACATGGTCCCCGTTGTCGAAGCGGCAGTCGATGGTGCCCGTAAGGCACACGCACTCACTCATCCGAAGCTGCCTCTGAAACCATTGAATGCCGACAATCACTTTTTTGTCCTGCCGACCAAAATTGCCGTTAGTGGGCAACGTATCGCCATCAGCGATACCGGCCATGACCAGATACGCATCTTCGACCGCACCGGCAAACTGATGGCCACCATCGGCAATGGCAAAACGGGTTTCGCCGATGGCAGTTTTGCTGTGGCTGAATTCGATCGTCCTCAAGGACTCGCCTGGCTGGACAACGTTCTGTATGTGGCCGATACCGATAACCAGCGGATTCGGCGCATCGATTTTTCCAGCCAGACAGTTACCACCGTAGCGGGTAACGGTCAGCGTGCTTTTCTCAACGAAGTGAACTCATCCGCCTTGGATACGGCTCTGAATTCGCCCTGGGGGCTTGAAGCTGCGGGTGGGGATTTGTTCATTGCCATGGCCGGGGATCACCAAGTCTGGCGCTACCAACCCAAGACGGGAGCACTGGATGCGTTCGCCGGTACGGGTGACGAAGGCCTGCACGATGGCGAGCGCCTGCTGGCCCAATTCGCCCAATCAAGCGGCTTGGCCTACCACGATCACAATTTGTATGTAGCCGATCCCGAATCCTCATCCATTCGGCAAATCAACATGCAAACCAG
>NZ_JAQTTX010000004.1:64926-72159 GCF_028710545.1 Halothiobacillus sp.
ACACGCCCCGATTCCGGCGGGTTGCTCTGCGAGGCGGATCTGTTCCGGGCGCGTGATCGCTTTGTTCATTCAGAGCACACGACTTGGGCGCATGAATGGCACATCCCGCTGCCAAACGGTTTATCGCTGCTTTTATTCGGCTATGAAAACCGGGCGATTGGCGACCTGATTGACGATCTCGCTCAAACCACTACCGAGGCCGTCACCATCTATCTACCGGAAGGCCGCCTGCTTACCAGCGCACGCGAGCACCTCCGCTATCCCGAACTCATGGCAGGCGACCAGTTTCAACGCGGAACGGTGACCCTGCATGTGCTGCCATTCCTGCCGCAGGCACAATTCGATCGACTGCTGTGGTTGTGCGACATTCTGTTCGTGCGCGGGGAAGATTCGCTCGTGCGCGCCCTCTGGGCAGGCAAGCCATTCATCTGGCAGATTTACCCCACCGACGATCAGGCGCACTGGGAAAAACTGGATGCCCTGCTGGATACCTGCCGCGGTGACCTCCCTGCGCCTGCGTTCGACGCCTGGCGGACCTTGACGCATGACTGGAACCGGCAGCGACTCGCGCCTGAAAGCTGGCAGAACTTCATCGAACACCATGCCATTCTGGCCTCGGCCGCAGAAAAAAACCGGCTCACGCTCGCAGGTCAAACAGAACTCTCCAACTGGCTGGTCAAAACCGCATATGAGCGGTTACAATGTCGCACCAATTAATCTAAGGAAACTCTGCACTAAGCCATCCATGGCTTCGCGCAGAAACGCACAAGCCGGTCTTGTGCTCCGCATTTCAATGACTTACGTCATTGAGCGGCTGGGCATCCATGCCCTGCACGGTCAGGTCTGCATTTGTGCAGACCTGACCTGAGACATGGTTTTTCAGGCCTTTTTAAATTATTTGTCAAACCTCATACAAGCACACTGGGTAGTTTCCATGAAAACCGCACAAGAATTTCGCGCCGGCAACGTCATTATGGTCGGCAAAGACCCTATGGTCATTTTGAAGGCCGAATTCAACAAATCCGGCCGTAACTCGGCTGTTGTCAAAATGAAGATGAAAAACCTGCTCACCGGCAGCAGCACCGAATCGGTGTTCAAGGCTGATGACAAGTTCGACCAGGTCATTCTTGATAAAAAGGAATGCACCTTCAGCTACTTCGCCGATCCACTGTATGTCTTCATGGATTCCGAATTCAATTCGTACGAAATTGAAGCGGAAAACATGGGCGACACCACCAAATACATCGTCGATGGCATGACCGATCCCTGCGAAGTGGTGTTCTATAACGACAAGCCAATCTCCGTTGAATTGCCGACCATCATCGTCCGTGAAATCGCCTATACCGAACCGGCCGCTCGTGGCGACACCTCCGGCAAGGTCATGAAGGATGCCAAACTGACCAATGGTCATGAAATCCAGGTCGCCTCGTTCATCGAGATCGGCGAAAACGTGGAAATCGACACACGGACCGGCGAATTCCGCCGCCGCGCTTCAGCCGCCTGATTTCCGATTCATAATCCGCCTTTTCAGGGCAGGCTAAAAGAAAAACCGCAGCCAACGTGCTGCGGTTTTTTATGGCTTCAATTTTGCTTAGAACTCATTGGGTTTGTGGAGGAGGAACCCTCAACCATGCAAGAGCCTCTTGATCTTCGCGATTCCGATATTGTCCTGCTGTCCATTCTGGCACGGGAAACCAACCTGCCCCGCTTTTTCCAGATGGCAGCAAACGCGGCGGCAAAAATCGTCGGCGCCGATGGTGCCGGCCTTATTCTTCCTGAGGGAGAAAAATTAAAGTATCGCTTTTTCGAAGGCTTACCACCGCAATTTGTTGCATTGTCTCAACATGCGTTTGATCGTAGCACGGGCGTTGCTGGAGCCGCTCTGGCGCAGAACCACCCGCTTTTTATCGAAGACTATCCCAATAGCGACCTGGCCCTACCCCATTTTGTCGAATCCGGCTTGAAGGCCAGCCTGAGTATTCCGATTCGCATTAGCGACCAAATTGAAGCAGTGCTTGCACTGTCGTGGTTCAAACCCGTCGCGCAACCGCTATCCATGCGCCAACTCAGCCTGGCGACACTCTTCGGCGATTTCATCGGTACTGCCCTGTATCGCGACAAGATCGAGCAACATCTCAACCGGTTGGCACACAGTGATCCACTCACCGGCCTGCCGAATCGCGCCGGTTTTTATCCGTTACTGGATCAGGCGATACTCCGTGCTCAGGATGGGGATCGGCATGTGGCATTGGCCATCATCGACATCGATCACTTCAAGACCGTCAACGACACGCTGGGTCACGAATTCGGCGACCGCCTGCTGATGGAAATCAGTAGCCGACTGGCGGAAGCCTTGCACCGCGAAGACAAGATTGCCCGTTTGGGCGGTGATGAAATCGCCATACTGATCGAGTCGGCACGACACTTAAAAGATTTGCAGGATATCGTTCGCCGTTTATCGCAGGCGCTTTATCTGCGCATTGGGCGAGATGGCGAATATGTACGCATTTCCGGCAGTATCGGTGTCTGCGAAATTCATCCGAAGGAAACGCGCAATCAGAATGCCCTGATGTGCGCCGCCGACTCGGCCATGTATCAGGCCAAACGAGCAGGTGGGAACTGCGCGGTATTCTCAGCCCCGCCGCAACCGGATTTCTAAACGAATTACTCACGGACGAGAGGCGCGGCACAGACTGAGGCGACAGGTTAGAATACCCCTTTGTCGTTCACCCGCGGTATGCCATGCCTCCATCGGCCACACTCATTACGGATGAGATTACCCCCGGTTTCCTGCTGATGCAGGGCAACCGGCTGGAACTGTTGCAGCAGGTACTGATCGACTGGCTCAAAAGGCATCCGCTGGCCCCGCTGGAGAACGAAACCTTTCTGGTGCAGAGCAATGGCATGGCTCAATGGCTGCGCCTCGGCCTGGCCCGCCCGCGTGCTGCCCAAGGTGGCGGATTGGGCATAGCCACGGGCATTGACATGATCCTTCCTGCCCGCTTGCAGTGGCAATGCTATCGAGCGGTACTGGGTGCCGACCATGTCCCGGCAGAAGCGCCGCTGGATAAGGACAAGCTGGTATGGCGCCTGATGCGGTTACTGCCGAGTCTCATCCATACGCCCTCCTTCCTGCCGTTGCGCCACTACATAGTCACCGATCAGCGGCCCGACGACCGTCGCCTGTATCAATTGGCACTGCGCGTTGCCGATCAGTTCGACCAGTATCAGGTGTACCGTGCGGATTGGCTGCGCCACTGGCAGGAAGGCCACGATGACCTCCCCGCGCACGAAACGCGCCTACCGGACGAACAACGCTGGCAGCCGCCGCTGTGGCGCGCTTTGCTGGCAGACATTCGCGAACAGCAGGACGACCGCGACGGCATCGAATTCGCGGCAGGACGCGCAGACCTGCACACCGCCTTCCGAAAAGCCGCATCGGAACAAAAGGCGCGCCCGGAAGGCCTGCCCCGGCGGATTGTCGTGTTTGGCCTGTCGTCGATTGCGCCACAGGTTCTGGACGTTCTTGCGGTCGCATCGCGCTGGTCACAGGTGATTGTCTGCTTCCTGAATCCCTGTGAATATTATTGGGGCGACATCATCGACGGACACCAGTTGTTCGCACAACGCTATCAAGGCCGAAGACCCTACAAACCCACACTAGACGAAACCACGCATGCACACCCCTTGCTGGCCGCCTGGGGGCGACAGGGGCGCGATCTGATGCGCCTTTTGGATCAATTCGAGGAAAATGCCGAGCTCGCCGCCAACCCATTGACACTCACCCCCTTCGAATCACCGGTTGGCGACTCGGCAAAATCCTCACTATTGACGCTCATTCAGGATGACATCCTCAAGCTACGCACCCCGGATGAACTCCGCGCACTGAATCGTCGCCTAAAACCTGGTCAGGATCACTCGCTGCGATTTCACATCGCGCACAGCCCATTGCGTGAAGTCGAGATTCTGCACGACCAGTTACTCGCTGCATTCGAAGCCGATACGTCGCTCAAACCGACGGACATCATCGTGATGGTGCCGGACATGAGCCTGTACGCTCCGGCCATTTCCGCCATTTTCGGGCGCTTCGGCCGTGAAGATCCACAACACATACCGTTTGGCATTGCCGATCAGGCGGCTTCGGGTCAGGTCGCTCTGATCAATGCGCTCGAACAGATACTGAACCTGCCGACGTCACGCTTACTTCGAAGCGAACTGCTCGATCTGCTGGGCAGCCCTCTGCTTCTTGCCCGGTTCGGAATTGCAGAAACGGATTTACCCACCCTGCATGACTGGATCGATTCGGCAGGCATTCGCTGGGGGCTGGATGCCCGGCATCGTGAAGCGTTTGGCGTGCCACCCGGCATGGAGCAAAACACTTGGGCATTCGGACTGAATCGGCTCCTCCTCGGCTATTTGAGTGGCGACGAAAACGCGATCTGGGAAGAAATAGAACCCCACCCCGTCATGGATGGCATCGGCGCCGAGCTGGTCGGCAAACTGGCACAATTGGTCGAGCAACTCGACAAGTACACCCACCGCCTGACCGAAAAATCCACGCCAACAGAATGGGTTGTGCGCTTACGCCGACTGATGGCCGATTTTTTCTCTATCTCTGATACCCAAAATCATCTGGACTCACCCGAAATCCAGATTGAAATGGATACGCTGGCGCGTCTGCACAATGAGCTCGATCTATGGCTGGCCGACTGCACCGCGGCTGGATTCGAAAATGCAATCGACATCGAAACCGTTCGGCATGCTTGGCTCAATCGCCTTGAGCCACACCGCCTGCATCAAAGGTTCATTGTCGGCGGCGTCAATTTCGCCACCCTGATGCCGATGCGCGCCATTCCCTATCGGCACATCTACCTTCTGGGCATGGACGACGCAAACTACCCACGGCGCCAGACACCCAACGATTTCGATCTCATGAACGGCCGCTACCGCCCGGGCGATCGCGCCCGGCGCGAGGACGACCGCTACCTATTCCTCGAAGCCTTGCTGGCCGCACGGGAACGGTTATCCATCAGCTGGGTCGGTCGCAACATCAACAACAACAAGATTCGCCCGGCTTCCGTGCTCGTCAGCCAGCTGCGCGACTACCTCGATCAATTCTGGGCAGCGCCAGAGCCCCATTCCTGCAGCGAGATTCAGACCACAGAGCACCCGCTCCACCCCTTCAGCCGCCGTTATTTTTCGGCAGATAACCCGGATCTGTTCACCTATGCCAATGACTGGCGAGCCGTGCACGACAGCGCTCAAGGCACTCCAAAGACCGAGCTCCCAATCTGGCTGCCCGAAGAGCCCCTTACCCTGAATGCATTAAGCGATTTTCTGCGTACGCCTGCGCAAACCTTGCTCACAAACCGGTTTGGCGTCTATCTAAGACCCACCGCGACCGAACTGGAAGATCACGAACCCTTCGAATTGGATGGCCTGCAACGCTGGCAACTCAAAAAAGAGATCAACGACCGCGTGCGTCACCAACTCGCCACACAAGCGCACGCAACAAGCCAAATGACGACGCCCACGATCGAATACATCAGCGCGCTCATCTCAACGCAATATCATCAGGCGCGACTCAGTGGGCGGTTGCCCATTGTCAGCCCCGCATTCGAGCACAGCGAACTGCTGCCGTTGATCGACCAATGGCAACGCTGGCTTGAATTAAACCTGCGATTCCATCAAACCGTACCCACACCAGCAGTGCAGCGCATCCAAAGCGATTGCGGCATCCGGCTCGAAGCATCGGTAGTAGACGTGTTCTCATCAGAATCATCGATTCAGAATGACACCAAAGCGCGACTGATTTTCATCGAAGGTGCGCTCCACAAGGGAGAGGATATCCAGTGGCACAAATGCGTTGCCCAGTGGCCGGCTCATCTGCTCGCCCAGCTTACGCATGGATCGGTCGAAACCTATCTCATCGGCGAAACGGGCACCTTGTGCTTCACACCCATCGAAACTGAAATGGCAAAACAACATCTGCGGACCCTGCTCGACGCCTGGTTTGACGCCGTGCAGGCCCCCTACCCGCTGGTCTGCAAAACTGCGTTCTGCTTGCTGGCACAAGAAATGACTCCGGAAAATACAGATTCCGCGCTCAAAAAAGCCAGAGAATGCTACGAAGGCAATATGAAGGTTCCGGGAGAAGTCACGAACAGCCCGGCACTCGCCCGTATCTGGCCAGACTTCCAGACACTCATGAACGGCCACAGCTTTTCCAAAGCCCAATTCACCGAATTGAGCCAGATTATCTACGCGCCCATCAAACAAGCCATCGAACCCCGTTAAGGGCCTCTACACAACATCCAATCCAAGCGGGCACAAAAAAGCCACCTTAAAAGGTGGCTCTTCTCAAACCTTAGTCCGTCAATCGACGGAACGGATCACTTACTTGCCGTAAGCCAGATCAGCCCGGCGGTTTTTCGCCCAGGCAGCTTCGTTATTGCCTTCAACAGCCGGACGCTCTTCGCCGTAGCTAACTACGTCCACCTGAGCAGGAGCGACACCATCGGCCAGCAGGATGTCACGCACTGCTACAGCACGCTTCTCGCCCAGCGCGATGTTGTATTCACGGCTGCCGCGGTTGTCAGTATTACCTTCAACCAGCACATGACGCTGCGTATTTTCCTTCAGAAAATCGGCGTTCTGCTGCAGCATCGGACGATAAGACGGATCAACATTGTACTTATCGAAACCGAAGTACACCGTTGCCGCCGCACCCTTCGGGGCACTCGCATACAGCACAGATTCATCAGTACCGGAACCGTTCATACTCGAAGATTCCGCACCCGTTGCGCCACCTGCCTGGCCCGCACCAGCCGGCTTAGTCGGTGTGGAACTGCACGCTGACAAAGATAATGCCAAAACACCCATAGAAACAGCCACTAAAGCACGCATGAGAAACACCTCGATCAAAACATCAAAAAAAACCACGTGATCAATAACGATAAAGTCACCTGATCAATCTACCATAAAGTATTTTTTTGCTCTTAGGAGAATGATCATGACCAGTATCCCAAAAACAACACCCATGTTCACATCTAATATACGCGCTCTGAATACGTCGAGTTTAAACCCGAAGCAGAAAAAAATTGACATCCAGTCGACATTTATACAAAATTCGCACCCTTCGCGGAGGGTTGGCAGAGCGGTTGAATGCACCGGTCTTGAAAACCGGCAAGGGTTTATCCCCTTCCAGGGTTCGAATCCCTGATCCTCCGCCAC
>NZ_JAQTTX010000097.1 GCF_028710545.1 Halothiobacillus sp.
TGGTCGGCAAATAGGTCGGTCTTAATGGCGCTGCGTCGTTTCATTGGAAGCAAAAGAGATGGTGGTCAGATGAATCGAATTTTACCGGATGCTGTGGGGAATGGATGGGGTTTTTCGAGGTGCCCAAAAGCGAGTTTTTCGCCCCTGACATCGTTGCTGAAAACGTCCGGTTTCATCACTCGTTGTCATTAGTCGGCAACCAACAATCCGATAGTCATCGACTAGAATTGCATTCGTCTTGCCACACCACCGGGAGCCCATGATGAAAGCAGTTGGTTATCGCGAATCTCTACCGATTACGGATGAAAGCGCGCTCATTGATTTCGAACTACCCGATCCTCAGCCCGGCGGGCGGGATCTTCTGGTGGCCGTGAAGGCCGTCTCGGTCAATCCGGTGGATACCAAGGTGCGGCGCAATACGCCGCCTGCCGAAGGTGAAACCAAGGTGTTGGGTTGGGATGCCAGCGGTGTGGTTCAGGCCGTCGGGCCGGAGGTAACCCTGTTCAAACCGGGTGATGAGGTGTGGTACGCCGGATCGATCGCCCGCCCCGGCACCAATGCTGAATTGCATCTGGTGGATGAGCGCATCGTGGGCTATAAACCCAAGTCGCTGAGCCACGCCGAAGCCGCCGCCCTGCCCCTGACGAGCATTACCGCATGGGAGATGCTGTTCGATCGTTTGGGTGTACTGCCCGGCAAATCGCCGACGAATCAATCATTGTTGATCATCGGTGCGGCCGGTGGCGTGGGTTCGATCCTGGTTCAACTGGCGCGACGCCTCACCGGCCTGACGGTGATCGGCACGGCATCACGCCCGGAAACCACCGAATGGGTGCGCTCGCTCGGCGCGCACCATGTGATCGATCACAGCAAGCCGCTGGCCGAAGAGCTGCGCAAGGCGGGTTTGTCGAACGTGACGCACGTCGCCAGCCTGACCCAGACAGGCCAACACTTCGCCGACATCGTGGAAGCCTTGGCGCCGCAAGGCAAACTGGCTTTGATCGACGATCCGGACCCCGCCGAAATCAACGTCCTGCTGCTCAAACGCAAGAGCATTTCGCTGCACTGGGAGCTGATGTTCACCCGTGCGCTGTTCAACACGCCGGACATCCTGGCGCAGCATCGACTGTTGTGCGAAGTCGGCGATCTGGTCGATGCCGGGCTCATCCGAACTACGGCCAACCAGAACCTCGGCCCGATCAACGCGGGTAATCTCAAACGGGCGCACGCCCTGATCGAAAGCGGCACGACGCGTGGAAAGATTGTTCTGGAAGGCTTCGACTGATCCGGTAAAAATCCAGGAAAAAAATCAGGGAAAATCAACGAGGAAAAACAGAATGAACATCGGTTTGGCGCTGGGTAGCGGCTCCGCACGGGGCTGGGCGCATATCGGGGTGATCCACGAACTCGCCGCCATGGGCATCGAACCGCGGATCATCTGCGGGTCATCGATCGGCGCGCTGGTTGGGGCTGCCTATGTTTCCGGCAATCTCGATAAACTCGAACAGTGGGTCTGTTCACTGACCAAACTGGAAACGGTGCGGTTCTTCAATATCAACATGTCGCGTAACGGTCTCGTGAACCGGGATAGATTGCACGAATTCCTGAACCGATACGTCACCGACGACGACAAACTGATCGAAGCGATTGACGGCCAACGCTATGCGGCCGTTGCGACAGATCTGGCGACCGGCAAGGAAATCTGGCTCAGCCAGGGCGCCCTGATCGAAGCGGTCTGGGCTTCCATTTCCCTGCCGGGACTGTTTCCGGCTATTCGGAATAATGACCGCTGGCTGATTGATGGCGGCGTGGTCAATCCGGTACCGGTTTCGGTCTGTCGTGCCTTGGGGGCGGATATGGTGATTGCCGTAAACCTCAACAATGGCATTGTCAGCAAGCATTCACACAAGGAGAAACCGCCCAAGGAGCCGACTCCTGCCGCCAGAGATGGCTTCGTCGAAAAGTTTGCCGATGTGGTTCGCGAATACGCGACGGCCGTATTCCCCCAGAGCAAACCTGCCGAGGAGCAGCCGCCCAGCCTGTTCGAGGCCATCGCCGGTGCTGTCAACATTACACAGGATCGGATTACCCGCAGCCGATTGGCGGGCGACCCTCCCGACGTTTACCTTTCGCCGCGTGTCGCGCAGATCGGTCTTCTGGAATTTTACCGTGCAGCCGAATCCATCGAGGAGGGCAGGCGCTGTGTTCAGCGTATGGCTTCGGAAATCAGGCACTTGATGGATCAGGGCTGAAGAATCGATCCAAAAGGCACGTCGCGAAGGGGGTGCGCCCATCAGTGCGCGCTGCCCTACTTCCCGAGAGGAACCTGAGAAAGGTCATTCACAGGCACTTGAGGAAACCCAGGTGTGCCTGGGCATACTGACGGAGCGCGAATATGAAGTCGTGCTGTTGGTTACAGATCATCGAACCGAACGGTAAGGCGTCGACCGTTGGCGATGCGCCAACACGATCTGCCAGAGCTGCCCCTGCCCAGAGCGGAAGAATCCGGCGCTTTGCAGCAGATAGTATCGCCACATGCGATAGAAACGCTGACCGTATTTGGCCGAAAGTTCAGGCCATGCACGATCGAAGTTCGCCCACCAGGCCATCAGGGTACGGTCATAATCCCGACCGAAGTTATGCCAGTCTTCAATGACGAAACGGTGCTCGATCGACGAAGTAATTTCTCTGGCTGATGGCAACTTCCCATTCGGGAAAATGTACTTGTCTATCCAAGGGTCCGTTTTGGGTGTACTGAAGGGCGCACCGATTGTATGCAGCAGGAACAAGCCATCTTTTTTGAGCACCCGCTTGGCAATATCGAAATAGGTTCGATAATTTTTCGGCCCCACGTGCTCAAACATCCCGACCGACGCGAGCTTGTCGTATTGCCCGTCCACGTCCCGGTAATCCATCAACTTGAATGTGACAGGCAAGCCCTCGCAGCGTGCTTCTGCCAACTGCATCTGCTCTTTCGACACCGTAATGCCCACCACTTCAACACCGTAATGTTTGGCGGCGAAATGGGCCAGGCTGCCCCACCCACTGCCGATCTCCAACATACGCTCACCCGGCTTGAGCTCCAGCTTGCGGCATATCAGATCAAGCTTGTCGGATTGGGCCTGTGTCAGATCGGTCGCATCTTTCCAATATCCGCAGGAATAACTCATGGACGGATCGAGCATGCGCTCGAAGACATCATTACCGGTATCGTAATGTTGTTCACCCACTTGAAAAGCCCGCCGACGGGATTGCAGGTTGAACAGACGATGTCGAAGAATCTCACCCATAAGCCGTAAACGACGCCATTTGTCGATTTTTTGGTCGATCTCGGCATTGAGTAACCGGTAGAACAGAACGTCCAACTGGTCACAATCCCAAAGACCATCCATATAACTCTCGCCAAACCCGAGTGAGCCATCCAAAAGGATCCGGTCATAGACTCGCTCGTCATGCACCTGAATATCCCAGGGCGCGCTGCCGTTGAATTTAATCCCCGCCTCGACGGCAAGAGCGCTCAAGGTGGCCGGTGGATTGGGATGATTGTTACGATCGGTCTGTTGCGAGGTATCTGCATCCGCAGTTTGTGACATAGGTAAATCCTCCGCATTTGGGCTGCGCCAGTTGGTCACAATTGAACCAACAGAAGAATAATGTGTTTCACCTTTCGGTTCCGGTCAGCACTACCAAAATACTCTTCCGACCTTCAACTGAAAACGGCAAGTGCATGACTGACCTAACCAATACTGATCCATATGTATACATAGCCTGCCTCAATATTGCAAATGCACACAAATCAGAAACAAAGTGGAGCCGCCCATAACCTCACACGGTCGCTTAATGATTTAAGTCATTGAATACTGGGCTCGGGCCGGTCACAAGCCCATAAAACCATAGATAGATTCGTGCAGATTCCTTAGGGAACCTCTGATTGAATCGAAAATACTGGGCGGCTGACGTTCAACGCGATTTTTTTCGCTTGATGAGCCGGTTTTGGCTGAAAATCTCCCTGAATTTCAGCATTTCGACGGTTTTTGGGCAGATTTTCCCTGTGTTCATGCCGCCAGTCTCCCGCGCAGCAAGTAAAGATTCGC
>NZ_JAQTTX010000005.1:0-45534 GCF_028710545.1 Halothiobacillus sp.
TTAGGCTGCAATTGCTTGAGAATATCCGCCACGGTTTGGGTGTGACGTGTTGATTCCTGACGGATATCCAGCCTGAACAAATGCCAACCGAAGGTTTCCGCCAGACGGATCAAGTCCTTGATCTCGCCATCGGCAAGCAATTGATCGCCTGTGGAGATCAAGGTGTCGCGAATCCGGTACAGGTCGCTCAGGAACTGATCCTTGTGTGCATAGGCATGAGCGGACAGCTTGATGGGCTTTTTGTCCAGCAGGGCCGTCACGTAATCGAGGTTGTGCTTCAGGCGCTGGCCGATGATGCGCAACTTGAGGCGGTAGGGTTCTTCGGTGAAATAGGTATCGCCCGAGTTTTCCGGTGAGGCCATGCCGAGTTCGATTGCATCCTGAAGCAGGCCCAATGCGTCCAGGTCGATTTCGGGGCAGAGGCGGCAGGAATGGGTGAGTACCCGATCCATGCCCGCCAGTCGATCAAGGTATTCTTGCAGGATGGTCTGCGTCGCCGAGCAGACAGCGAAGGTGGTGACTTCATGCGTCACATACGGGTTGCCATCGCGGTCACCGCCGATCCACGAACCGAAGCGGAAAAGGCTCGGCACCGTCACGGGATTCGCCGGGCTCTTATCGTTGAAATTCACATCCACTGCACGCTCGAGGTAACGGTATGCCAAGGGAACGGCATCGAAAATCGACGTACTGAAGTAATACAACCCCAAACGGATTTCATCATGAACTTCCGGACGGGTTGTACGCACTTCGTTGGTTTTGAGCAGAGAGAGAATCACGGTCTTGACCTGCTGATGCAGGCGATCACGCTCGATACCCTGGGCATCCGGGCGGTCCATCTCGGCACACAGAAGAAAAATCTTGCGCTGCAGATCCATCACCGTGCGACGTTTTGCTTCGGTGGGATGCGCGGTGAACACTGGCATGTAGACCAGACGATTGAGCAAGGTCTGCAAATCATCCGAGCTCATCCCCTGCTTGGAAAACTCACGCATGGTGTCGTAGAAGGAACCACGCCAAAGCCGCAGACCGAGACGGACCTGCTTGCGTCGCTGCTGATGCATGTAGTCTTCTTCGGCAATATTCACCAGGCTGAAGTAGAGGTTGTACGCCCGCACGACGGTGTTGAGCGTTTCCGGATCCAGTGTGCGCAGCAAAGTCATCAGCTTGGCATGCAATTTGGGACTGTGCTTCTGACGCAGTTTGATAAAACCGCGACGCAAGGTTTCAACCGTATCGAATACGTGATCGCCGGTTTGCTCCTTCAGCACTTCGCCCAGAAGGTTGCCGAAAAGGCGTACGCGCGCGCGCAGGGCTTTGTCGTTGTCTTTTGCATTTTTTTTCATTGCAACACTCGGTTCAGAATGGGTAAGGATTCAAAAAAGCTTTAATGCCGTCGCTGTGCTTCACATAACAGCGCAATGACTCGATCTTGTCATCAACTGGTCTTATATTTCTGGCCAGTATACCGTTTACGATCGGCTTTTTCTGAACTGACACGGACGAAGCCCGCCTAATTGAACAAATGTAAATGTGTACACTCACACATAGGCGTATCCAAAGCTTGCTGTTATTGTTAGTCAACTACTGCGCTATCCATTTCTTTCAGTGATAGCCATTCAAACGATGCTTCGGTTTCAAGGAGAAAAATCATGCGGTTAGGCATTTATGGTCTGGGGCGGATGGGGGCCAACATGGCTCGACGTCTATCACGCGGTGGCATCGAAGTCGTCGCCCACAATCGAAGTTCAGCGCCGATTGATGAACTGGTCGCCGAAGAGAATCTCATTACGGGAGCCTACTCGCTCAAGGAATTTGTCGATGCCCTGCCCGCCCCGCGCATCGTGTGGCTCATGCTGCCTTCCGGCAAGGTCACCGAAGATGCGATCACGCAGATTCTCCCCTTGCTGAATGAAGGCGATCTTTTGATCGATGGTGGCAACAGTTTTTATCAAGACACCATCGCTCGTGCCGCGCGCGTGCAAAAATCGGGTGTGCACTACATGGATGTGGGTACATCCGGTGGCGTTTGGGGGCTGCAAAACGGCTACAGCCTCATGTTCGGCGGGTCGGACGAAGCGGCAGCCCTGATCACCCCCGCCATCCGGGTGCTTGCGCCCGCACCGGATCAGGGTTGGGGACATGTCGGGCCTGTCGGCTCCGGCCATTACGTCAAGATGGTTCACAATGGAATCGAGTACGGCATGATGCAGGCTCTGGCCGAAGGCCTGGATCTGCTTCGCGCCAAAAAGGAATTCGATCTCGATCTGGCTCAAATCACCGAAATGTGGCGGTATGGCTCCGTCGTGCAGAGCTGGCTGCTTGATCTGACCGCCGAAGCGCTTGCGGAACAGGGTCAGGGGCTTGAACACATCGCGCCTGTCGTAGCAGACTCCGGCGAAGGTCGCTGGACAGCAAAAGAAGCCATTGATCTCGGCGTCAGTGCCCCGGTGATGACGCTGGCTCTGCAAATGCGCTTTGCCAGTCAGGATGCAGAAGGGTACGGCAATCGTCTGCTCTCGTTGATGCGCAACGCCTTCGGTGGCCATGCGATAACGAAGAAGTAATTCGTGCAAGCCATTGCACGTTCGTCCAACGGCACCGCTGTTTGATGCCCTACGAAAGGAGTCCCAACATGCCACCATCAAAACGATCGGCCCAACGGGATAAGTCACGCCAGGATCCGGTTACCATCGTCATTTTCGGCGCGACAGGCAATCTGGCACACAAGAAACTGATTCCGGCCCTCTACCAACTCGAATTGGCAGGCGAACTTCCGCAGGGCAGCCGTATCGTCGGTTTCGGCCGCAGAGACTGGACGGATGAACATTGGCGCGATGAAGTGCAGGTTCTGCTCAGCGAGGATGAATCCGCCCCCAACCCGGCGCTCGAAAAATTACTGTCTCGACTGTATTTTCACAACGGTGATTATCAGACCGAGGATTCATTTACCTCGTTGGCACAACGACTGTTCAATGGCGAATTCCCCGCCTGCATCATGTTCTACTTCGCCGTCCCGCCGGATGCGTTCGGTCCCATCTGCCAGCATCTGGCAGCGGCCGAACTGGTCGATGAATCGAAAGGATGCCGCCGACTGGTCATCGAAAAACCCTTCGGCCACGACATTGAAAGCGCCCATGCGCTCGACTCCTTGCTGCACCGCCACTTCAGCGAGCAACAGATTTACCGGATCGACCACTACCTCGGCAAAGGCACCGTGCAGAACATCATGGTGATGCGCTTCGCCAACCTGCTGCTCGAGCCCTTGTGGAACCGCAATTTCATCGACCATGTACAGATCTCGCATGCCGAGACACTGGGTGTGGGCGGACGAGCCGGTTATTACGAATCCGCAGGTGCGCTTCGTGACATGGTGCAGAGCCATCTGATGCAAATGCTGGCCTTGATCGCGATGGAACCGCCGCCATCGATGGACCCGGAAGCCGTGCGGGATGAAAAGGTCAAGGTGCTTCGCAGCATTCGCCCCATTTCGCCGCGCGCCGTACACGCACAGGCGTTCCGCGCGCAATATCAACGTGGTGTGGTCAAGGGCGAAAACGAAATCGGCTATCTCGATGAAGATGGCGTCGCCCCCGACTCCATCACCGAGACCTACGCGGCAGTCAAACTCTACATCGACAATTGGCGATGGAAAGGCGTGCCGTTCTATTTGCGTACCGGCAAACGCCTGGCGCAGACCCACTCACAGATTTCGATTCGCTTCCGCGATCCGCCGCAGCAATTGTTTCGCGAGACGGCCATCACAAAAACAGAACCGAACTGGCTCCTGATCGGCATTCAGCCCCAGGAGAACGTCCGCTTCGAGTTACAGATCAAAACCGATGGGCTGGAAATGCGTACCCGTACCGTGCAGATGGATGCCAGTTACACCGCTCCGGAGCGTCAAAACCTCGATGCCTATGCGGCCCTGCTGCTGGACGTGATGCGTGGCGATCAAACCCTGTTTTTGCGCTACGATGAGGTGGCTTGGGCATGGCGTGTGGTCGACCCGATCCTTAAAATTTGGTCGGTCGAGCGGGACTACATCCACACCTACAAAGGCGGCACCTGGGGACCGAAAGAATCCGATCGATTATTCGATGACGATAGTCATCAGTGGCGAAATGATTTGTCCATTCCATCAAACTAGACAACACAGGCGGGCACCTCGAAAAACCGTCACGAGCGGCCCGAGTGCAAGGCGGCCGGAGCGCAGCGACCGAGACATATCAAATAGATAGGCGAGGGAGCGAGCACCGCCCAACGCAGCAATCGGGTCGCGCAGTAGGTTTTTCGAGGTGCCCAGGCAATAATGGAAATTGTGACTATCAGCCACTTATTGCAACTCAATTCAATCCAAAAAAATTCCAAACGATAGGTTATCAAAAGCATGAGCCGGCTAACTCGATCCCCCGCATGGCAAAAGTTGGTAGATCATGGTGAGCAGATGAAGTCTGTTCATCTGTCTGACCTCTTTACACAACACCCCGAGCGCGCGCAAACCTACGCTCAACAGGTCGCGGGGCTGCATGTTGATTACAGCAAACAGCGGATCACCAGCGACACGCTCGATCTGTTGCAGCAACTGGCTGCGGACTGTGGTGTTCTGGCTCGTCGTGACGCCATGTTTGCCGGTGAGAAAATCAATACCACAGAGAACCGGGCCGTACTGCACGTCGCCCTGCGCAACCGCAGCAATCGCCCGATTCTGGTCGATGGCGAGAATGTCATGCCGGAAGTCAATGAAGTATTAGGGCGCATGCGCCAGTTCACCGACTCGGTCCATGAGGGTCGCTGGCTGGGTTATTCCGGAGAACGCATTACCGATGTCGTCAATATCGGCATCGGCGGCTCAGACCTCGGGCCGAGAATGGTGTGCGATGCCCTCGCCTCTCATGGCCTGCCGGGAATAAACGTTCATTTCGTCGCAAACATTGCCCCAAGCGAAATCGCCAGTCTGCTCAAAACACTGGACCCGGCACGCACACTATTTGTTGTCGCCTCCAAGACCTTCACAACCCAGGAAACGCTGACCAACGCCCACACGGCCCGCCGCTGGTTCCTCGACCATGCTCCGAACGAATCGGCTATCGAAAAACATTTCGTGGCCGTTTCGACCAACCATAAAGCGGTTTCGGCATTCGGCATCAATACCGACAACATGTTCGGCTTTTGGGACTGGGTTGGTGGGCGGTACTCATTATGGTCGGCCATCGGCCTGCCCATTGCGCTTTATATCGGTATGGATGGCTTCGAGCGCCTGCTCGAAGGCGCACACGCCACGGACGAGCATTTCCGCCAGGCGCCAGCTGAACAGAATCTGCCTTTGATCCTGGGTTTGATCGATGTTTGGAACAGCAACTTTCTCGGTGCAGAAACCCTGGCTGTATTGCCTTATGGCACGCGTCTTAGCAGGCTCCCCGCCTATCTTCAGCAGGCGAGCATGGAATCCAACGGCAAATCGGTCGATCTCGATGGACAACGCGTCGATTACGCAACAGGCCCCGTGGTGTGGGGCGGCGCGGGCACGAACGGTCAACATGCGTTCTACCAGCTTCTGCACCAAGGCACACGCCTGATTCCGACCGATTTCATCGCCTCCATTCGCACCCACTCGCCGATTGGTGAACAACAGGCCATGCTGCTCGCCAACATGCTGGCGCAAACCCGCGCCTTAATGCTCGGTCGTGGCCTTGATGCCGTTGTCGCAGAGATGAAGGCGGCTGGCATTGACAACGAAACGATTGCCCGTGTTTCACCGCACCGGGTATTCCTTGGCAACCAGCCAAGCTCTACCATCTTGTTCCCGCAGATGACACCGGAAGCCGTCGGCGCGCTGATCGCGCTGTACGAACATCGTATCTTCGTGGCAGGCGCCATCTGGCATATCGACTCATACGATCAATGGGGCGTGGAACTCGGCAAGCAGATGGCCGGCGAACTCTTGCCCGCCATCGGCAAAGTACCGGTAGCCGGTAGCTTCGACCCATCGACCGAAGCCTTGCTCAGCACCATTCATAAACACTGGGTTTGATTATCTGGGTTTGATTATTTGGATACCTTGGTTTGAACATCCTATTTATCGACTCGGCCACCGAAGCTTGCACGGCCGCGGTCTGGCATAACGGAACAGTTCTGAGCGCATTCGAACTGGCCCCCAAGGCGCATACACACCGCTTGCTACCGATGGCGGAGCAATTGCTCTGCGAAGCCGGCATTGATTACAACCAGCTCGATCTGATCGCCTATGGCCGCGGCCCCGGTTCGTTCACGGGCGTACGCATCGCCACCGCTTGCGCGCAGGGCATGGCCCTGGGGCTGGATATTCCCGTACTCGGGATTTCATCACTCGCCACATTGGCACAAGCACTGAGGGGACAGGCGTTTCAGGCAGGTGGCGGCATCATTCACGCCGCGCTCGATGCTCGCATGGGTGAGATTTATTACGGCCGTTATCTGGTGGATGATGCAGGGGTTGTCACACCGCTGGGCGAGGAACGCGTTATCTCACCCGAGTTGATTCTGTCGCAATTCGCCACAAACACGAACGAACGTGAATACGCAATCGGCTCCGGTTTTGCACGTTACCCTGCCCTGCTCAGAGCCCAAGCGTGGCAGAGTACTAGCCCGGATGCGTACCCTGATGCTCGCCATGCCATTGAACTCGCGGCAGCCACGCCCGAATCGCACTGGCAGGACCCCGCAGACGCTGCGCCCATCTATCTCCGGGATAACGTGGCGCAAGTCAAAGCTGCTGCTCCGGTCGCAGGTTAGGCGAGCAATCCTTAGGGCACCTCGAAAAACCTGCTGCGCGACCCGATTGCTGCGTTGGGCGGTGCTCGCTCCCTCGCCTATCTATTTGATATGTCTCGGTCGCTGCGCTCCGGCCGCCTTGCACTCGGACCGCTCGTGACGGTTTTTCGAGGTGCCCCTTATTCCTGAAAATTAAAAACCCGCCAAAATATGTTTGAGGCGGGTTCTGCCACATGGCCGATGTAATGCGCCCCTGCATGGATAGCCTGTCATGAAAAAACGACAGTACCGGCGTATTGCACAAAGCAACCCGCCCGCAGGATGGTGCACAGGCACGTGCGTCATCAACGAAACGTGGCGCCATGAGTACGTGATTGTCTGTTCAACCGCGCCTGCGAGACCAAGCAGATCTCACCCCTGATCAATCGGCTTGACCGCTTCGATGGTGGCGGCGACAACATAGTCCGTCACGTTACGGCCCGGCGCCCAATCCTTGATGAATCCTTTTGACTCATCCTTCGGCTGGATGCGAATCTGCTCAAAACCGGCTTCGTGCATCATCGCCTCCAGGTCGCTGATCAGCGAAGCATTACCCATGCAACCGGCAATGAGATCGGCGTTCTGACGCATGTCTTCGGGTAGTTCGACGGTAGCGACAACATCCGAGATCGCCAGCCGCCCGCCCGGCTTGAGGACGCGGAACGCTTCAAGGAAAACCTGAGGCTTGTTCGGCGACAGATTGATCACGCAGTTGGAGATAATCACGTCGGCGGTCGCATCGGCAATCGGCAGGTGCTCAATCTCGCCGAGACGAAACTCCACGTTTTCATACTGCCCCTTCAGTGCGTTTGCGCGCGCCTTGGAAATCATATCCGGAGTCATGTCAACGCCGATCACATGGCCGCCACGCCCAACCTCGCGAGCAGCAAGGAAGCAGTCAAAGCCACCGCCTGAACCCAGATCGACCACGGTTTCACCCGATTTAAGTGCAGCGATGGCCTTCGGGTTGCCGCACCCAAGGCCCATGTCGGCCCCGGAGGGAACCAGATCCAGATCCGCCTGGCTGTAACCGAGGCGAGTGGAGATGAGGGTGTTGATCGCACCATCGTCGTTGGTGCCGCAGCAACTGGTGCCGACACCGCAGCCTTGGACCTCGGTATTTGCCTTCGCGACCTTGGCGTATGCCGCACGCACGCTCTGGCGGTGCGCGTCGTGGTCGGTGGCAGATCCGCGCTTATCGGTATCTGTAAAAGCACCACAGCAGGAAGCCTGTTCACTCATGGATTTCTCCTTGTATGTTCGGTTGCGCAGACAGCGCATCAAAGAATGAAGCGAGTTGCACGATGGTTTGCGGAGCCACCCAACACTCAACCCGCTTGCCCTTGCGCGCCATCTGGACAAGGCCGGCGCGATTGAGCTCTTTGAGGTGATGTGAGAGGGTTGAGATCGAAATATCAATATCTGCACCAAGCTGACCGACACTGTATCGAACCGCTTCCTCGGTACTGCAGATGGTGCCGGGTGGGCAGCAACTGGCGAGGCGGCGGAACATGGCCAAGCGATGAGGATTGCTCAATGCCTTGAACTGCGTGGCGAAGAGCTCAATATCATTTCTATATTTCGACATGTATCGAATAGTAGATAAATCGTACCGGCAAAGTCAAGCAGCGTTCGCCGACGCCCCGATGCCTTGCTTGCGGATCAATTGAGCGATGCTCAAGAAAATGTGCATCCTTTTGCACGCTGTTGCGTCTTCAGGTTACTAGTGTGCTGTTTCGCTCTTGGAGGTACTTTCAGAGTCCTCCGAATGCGTCAGGACAAGGCGCCGTGCGCAGGCAATGGCCAAACCCTTGGCAAGCTCGGCAACGCCGTCATGGCGCATTCGGAGGACTCCCTTCGGGCGAGCCGCTGGTCGATCATCTGCGGTGTTGCGCTCGCTTGCAAGGGGGTGGCCATTGCGGCGCGAGCGCGCCTTGCATCTAATCGGCCAGCGACTTGCTGAATGTGCCTCCAAGAGCGAAACAGCACACTAGCTCTCAAGCAAACCGGAGAAAACATATTGAACACTCAAGTCCAAACCACTGAAAAACCTGTTCCCATCTGGCGCGTTGGATTCTGGCCACTCTTGTTTGTGCTGGCCTGGTTTGTTGTTTACTGGAATCTGCAAACCGCTGCAGATACGGTGATGACGCTGGTGCCGCTTGACCCCAAAAGCCATTTATTCAATGCACTGGCATTTTTTATTTTTGAAGTACCCAAAGTACTGATGCTGCTGGCGCTCATCACCTTTTTGGCTGGGATCGTACAAACCTTTTTCACCCCGGAAAAAACCCGTGCCCTGCTCGCGGGAAAAAGACTGGGTATCGGCAATGTGCTGGCCGCGATGCTCGGTATTGTGACGCCGTTTTGCTCCTGCTCGGCCATTCCCTTGTTTATCGGCTTTCTCACCGCAGGCGTGCCGCTGGGCGTGACATTCTCGTTTTTGGTGGCCGCACCGATGATCAATGAGGTGGCCCTGGTGCTGCTGTTTGGCCTGTTCGGCTGGAAGATTGCCCTGTTGTATCTGGTGTTGGGTTTATCCATTGCCATCATGGCAGGGCTGGTGATTGGCAAATTGAATCCGGTCGAACTTGTCGAATCGTGGGTCTTTGAAGTGCCGAATGTCGCCCATCCCGATCAAAAAAAGACCTGGGCCACGCGCTTTAGCGCAGGTTGGGCGAGCCTGAACAATATCCTCTGGAAAGTAGCGCCCTATATTCTGATTGGCGTGGCGCTGGGCGCGGGTATTCACGGCTATGTGCCGGAAGATTTCATGGCGGGATTGATGGGGCGCGATAACTGGTGGGCGGTGCCAGCTGCCACATTGATCGGTGTGCCGATGTATTCCAACGCAGCGGGGATGATTCCTGTTCTTCAAGCCCTGGTCGCCAAGGGCGCGGCGATTGGTTCGGCGCTGGCGTTCATGATGGCCGTAACCGCCCTCTCTTTGCCCGAGTTCCTGATCCTCCGCAAGATCATGAAACCTAGGCTCATTGCCCTGTTCGCGGGCATTGTCTCGGTCGGCATCATCATTGTCGGCTATGTGTTTAATGCCGTTATTTAGGGAGCCACTGATTAAGTGAGTTCTCTGTTTTTTTAACCCCACGAAGGAGTCGCAATATGCGTATCAAAGTGCTTGGCAGTGGCTGCGCCAACTGCAAAACCACCATTAAATTGTTTGAAACAGCATTGGCCGAGCGCGGCCTGTCTGCCGAGCTTGAGAAAGTCGAAGATTATCCATCCATCATGCGATACGGCGTGATGTCCACCCCTGCGGTGGTCATCGATGAGGTTGTGGTGCATAGCGGCAGCGTGCCGACCAAAGCGATGATCATGGCCTGGCTGGAGGGTGAATCAGCCAAGGGGTGCGACACACCATCCAATTCATCTGCTTGCTGCAGCGGTGGTTCTTGCTGCTAATCCATTGTTCTTTTTTGAGGAGTACTGATTATGAAATTTTCATCTAAATCGCGTTCTTTTGCCCTGCCCCAAACCCTGTTGGCCCTGTGTCTTGTCGGCAGTTGTGGGCTGATGAGTGCCGAGGCTGCCGATGCCGAATCGACCTGGACCCAGAAAGTCATCACGCCCGAATTTGCACTCAAAGCGGCCGAGGCCGCCAAAATTGAATGCAGCAAACACGGCTGGCCGATCACAGTCGCGGTCACCGATCCTTCTGGATTGCCACTGGTCGTGCTGCGTGATCGTCTGGCCGGTTGGCACACCTACGAGGTAGCCATCGGCAAAGCCCGCACAGCGGTGAGCTGGCGTACCGCCACCAGTGCGGTCGCGGCTAATGTCACCAAGCCCGATTCTGCCGAAAAAGCCATCATGAGCCAGCCGGGTGTGGTGATGATCGGCGGCGGCTTGCCGATTGAAGCGGCCGGTGCGATGGTCGGGGCAATCGGCGTTTCCGGCGCCCCCGGTGGCGAGAATGATGATATTTGCGGCAAAGCCGGTATCGCCGCCATTCAGGGGGATTTGGATTTTTAAATCGATCCGATTTAATCCAATTCAATGCAAGGGTATCTCAAAACCTTTCGAGGTACCCTCTATCAATTCAAAAGATTCACCGCTCGAAGGAGCTACTCATGACCGACCAATCGTTTTCCACATCCCGCCGCACATTTTTAAGCGGATCTGTCGCTGCTTCTGCGATGCTCGCAACCACCGGGTTCGCACATTCAGCCCAAGCGGCTGAGGTTTCAAAATCCCTCACTGCCCAGGGGCCTGTGACCTTTTATGTCGAGATGCGGCTCGCGCAACCCAATAAAGCCGGCTTTGACAGCGGCATGGGTACTTTCACTAAAGCAATGCAGGAAAAAGGCGCGCTGGCCATCACCCTAAAGCAGATGGTGGGTGATTCCACCATGGTGAAGAACTACCCGCCCTCTTATAAAGGCGTTTTACGCGATGCCTATGCCTCAGGTGCAAAAGAAGGCACGCTCCCACTGTTCTATAGCCTGTTCGTGCGATTTCCCGACATAAAGACACTTAAAGCCGCAGAGGCGGATGTCGCCTTTAACCGCGATATTTTGCCCCATCTGCACGGCGTGATGATGAAGGACGGACACCCTGTGTCCTCACCAAAACCCATGGCCGTCTACAGTGGCGTGTTTGAAACGGTGCTGGCCGGTGACCGCAAGGGCATTTACACCAGTCCGAAGGATTTAATTCAGTTTTTAAGTCAACCGGTAGATAACAATCACCCGGAACTGGTTACGGTTGAAAACCATGTATTTGTGCATGAATTGTCCGTGGCTGCCTTCGATAAAGCCGTGCCGCCTTTATTGAAAGTAGCGCAAGAAACCGAGCAACCGATCGATTCGGCCAACCCCATGGGATTACCCGGTGCCGTCGATAACCTCAATTACCGTAAAGCGGTCAGCACGGAAATTCTGCGTAAGGTCGATGCAGACGGCGAGTTGCGCGCCTACATCATGCACGGTATCTGGGAGTCGGTATGGGATCATGAAAACTCCCATCTGGATGCGCGTTTCAAAACGGCGGCGGCACCCGTCGGCGCCATGGTCGTGATCGGCCCGGTTGAGCCGTTCTATACAACGCAACTGACAGTTATTTAAAAACTCTGAAAAGTCCATACTGGAGTTTTCAGATGGCGGCACATCCTAAGTGCCGCACGGAATATCTGATTCAATCAGAGACTCCGTAAACTTAAACTGATTTCAAGGAGATCAAGAACATGACCGTTAATCGAATGGTAAGCATTATGGTGGGATTTATGGTGCTTTTGAGTTTAATTCTGGCGCAAATCTGGCACCAGATTGACCTTGCTCACCCCACCTGGCTCTGGTTGACCGCATTAGTCGGGTTGAATTTATTTCAGATGGGATTAACCGGTTTTTGCCCGGCCGCGAAGCTGTCCAAAATTCTGGGCTTTAAGGGCGATAGAAATTCTTGCGGAACCAATTCAGGCGGCAAGGGCTGCTGCTGATCACCCCGGCAAAATCAAGTTGATCACTGGCTGAACACCCCACGAGGCTCAGCGGCGTAAAGTGCATTTAAAAACATTGAGGATTTTGTATGTCCTGTGCTGTCGGTAGTCGGGATTGTCCGGTCTCCTTCGAAATATTGGGTAGTGGACAAGATGCCGCCAAACTCAGGCAGCGTTTGTCGTGTGCCTTGGGGGGGTTAGGGTTTCGTGCAACGATCACCATTCATCAAGATGTTGAACGCGCCCTGGCAGTCGGCGCAACACAGGATCCGGTGGTGCTGGTCGATAACCGTTTGTTCACTCAAGGTTTGCCACGAACAGAAACGCTGGAAGACCTGCTTCGAACACTGCCAGCCATTGCTTTGGCTCTTGATACATCGGTCACCAACAGCTCAACGGACATAAGGTCATCGGCGGGGGGTACGAAGCATGGCTCATGAGCACCAAGACGCACCAACCGATTTCGGCACACGTTTCGCTTTTGGTATCGGGCTTAATCTTGTTTTTGTCGCCATTGAAGCTTTCTACGGTTGGCAGGTGCATTCGCTTGCATTGCTTGCCGATGCAGGGCATAACCTCGGGGATGTGGCAGGGTTAGCCTTGGCTTGGGTAGGGTTGGCTGCTGGTCGACTGCCCGCCAATGACCGTCATAGCTACGGATGGCAACGCGCCTCCATTTTGACGAGTTTCATCAATGCGATGGTCTTGCTGATACTGATGGGCGGGTTGGCGTTCGAGGCGTTGCTGCGCCTGAACAGCCCCGTGTCGGTAGATGAATGGCCAGTGTTGATCGTAGCGGGCATTGGTATTGTGATTAACGCGGCAACCGCCTGGTTGTTCTTGGCGGGTAGCGCACATGATCTCAATATTCGGGGCGCGTTTTTGCATATGGCTGCTGATGCCTTGGTGTCATTGGGGGTCGTTATCAGTGCCGCTTTGATGCTAAAGACCGGCTGGATGTGGATTGACCCCCTCGCCAGCCTGATGATCGCCGCCGTGGTAGTCTGGGGTACGTGGTCGTTATTTCATCAGTCGCTGCACCTGCTGTTTGATGGGGTCCCTCACACTATCGATCTATCCACCGTACGTGCGCAACTATTGGCACTGCAGGGTGTCGTCGGGCTACACGATTTACATATCTGGGCATTGAGCACCTCACGGGTGAGCCTGACGGCGCACCTGGTATTAGCCACGAACGCTCCGCCTCCCGATGAGATTCTGACGCAAGCCGAGCACTTGCTGCATGAGCAATTCAATATCACCCACGTTACGCTTCAAATCGAATCTGAGGACTACGCCGCACGGTGTGAATTAGCCACACCACACGATTATGATGGTTGTCTGGGTACAGCGACACCCGAAAAGGCGATTTCTGTCGGAACAACACAATGACCGCGCCTAGCGTTTCGCTCAACCAAGCACAAAATAACGAACAACCCATATCTGTTCCGGGATTTTTCCTTTTATTTTCCAACCGATTGCCGCCTGTTTTTAATAAATTTTCGAAACGACCGGATGGTTTCGCGCCACTACCAGAGACAACCTGTAACACGTTAAACCGATGGCGGGCAGCGGCTCAGTCACATGTTCTGGGGCCTGCATTTATTCAGTCTGATCGCCTGGCAGTTCATCCCCTCGGGCGAATCGATCTGGGAGGGAGTAAAGATCAAGAGCCGTGTCATGCCGATGTCTGCCTAATCACGCATGTTGCGGGTGTCGCGCTGTGGGAGGTATGGATTCCTGCACCACGTCAATCGTTCAGTCCCGAACTTTGGATAAATTGGCTGGATATCAATCAAACAGACAGCATGGCTGAACGTGTATGGCAACGACTGTCGACCATCAGCCAGAGCATTGCAGGAACCAGTGATTACGATGATTATTACCCGTTATCAGTGATCCGACTACCCGACATTGAACTCGCTGGCTGGCTTGATGCCCATGCAGAACAAGTCGTGAGCTTGCTCTGGCGCGATCAGATATCCCGCCCGCTAAAAACAAATGTAGTGATTGACGAATTGGCACGCGATACCTGCCCACGCGTGGGCGGAATAAACTTGATCGGACGTCGCAGTGCACTTGATCTGCATGATCTTAACGACAAAAGCAACACGCTTGAGGCCGAGGCACTTGATCTACCGCCACGTAGCGCCTTTCCCTTCTTGATTACCGTGGAACTGTTATGTATTGAGCGCGCCGTTCTGCAAGGCCTGTACGACCGTTTGACCCACGCGGGGCCGCACTCCATCGATGATTTACTCACGCTGAAAAAGGAGGTGATGGATGGGCTGGAGGAGTTCTACGGCGCCACGCTGGCGAGTACGCGCTTCAATGACATCGTCGCCGAGCAGGGTGATGCTGTGCTGGGCATTGCCGATCTATTCGATGCCGTGACCGACCGGATCGAGATGGTGAGCTTCACCCTCACCACCGAATACCAGCAACGCATGACCGCGCTGCAATTCTGGCTCACCGTGGTGTTCGGCGCCACCGAGATCGGCTTTATCGCCGCGAGCCTCGCCACTTGGTACTACCGCAGCGGGCTGTGGGTGGTGCTGGCATGGACCGTGGGTGCGGCCGTGGTGTCGGGCGGGGTGCTCGTCACCCGGCTGCGGCGCAGATTGAGGGATTGATATGACTTCCAATAAACCCCAAACGGTCGCAGGGCAAGATCAGTCCGATCCGATGCCAGCGGGTCTCGGCACCGCCGAAGCCGCGGCGCGTCTGACGCGGGACGGGTCGAACCTGCTGCCCGGCGCCACGCCTAAGTCTGCCTGGGCCATTGTGTTTGGCGTGCTGCGCGAACCGATGTTCCTCATGCTGCTGGCGGCGGGCGGCATCTACCTGCTCTTGGGCGACAAGGGCGAGGCGCTGTTCCTGCTTGGCTTTGTGTTCGTGGTCATCGGCATCACGCTGGCGCAGGAGCGCAAGACGCAGCGCGCGCTCGAATCCTTGCGCGATCTGTCCGCGCCGCGCGCGCTGGTGATCCGCGACGGCCGCGAGCAGCGCATCGCCGGGCGCGACGTGGTGGTGGGTGACCTGCTGGTGCTGCATGAAGGCGACCGCATTCCCGCCGATGCCCAGTTGGCGAGCGGTCAGGTCGATGTGGACGAATCGCTGCTCACCGGCGAGGCCGTGCCGGTGAGCAAACTGCCCGACCCGGTCGTGCATCCCGCCGCCACGATAGATAAAGACCATCCTGCGGCTCTGTTCGCCAGCACCGTGGTCACCAAGGGCGTGGGACAGGCGGTGGTGACGGCCACCGGCGCGCGCACGGCGGTTGGGGGGATCGGCGCGGCGCTGGCGAATACGGCCGAGGTCGACTCCGGCCTGCAGCGCGCCTCGGCCAAGCTCATCCGTAATCTCACGCTGATTGCGCTTGCGCTCGCCCTGTCGCTGGTGTTGCTGAACTGGCTGTGGGACGGGCGCACGCTGATGGAAAGCCTGCTGTCAGGCATCGCACTGGCGATGGCCATTCTGCCCGAGGAAATCCCGGTCATCCTTACCGTGTTCCTCGCGCTCGGCGCATGGCGGCTGTCCAAGTCCCATGTACTGACCCGTCGCGTGCCGGCGGTCGAGGCGCTCGGCGCGATTACCGTGCTGGCGGTAGACAAGACCGGCACGCTGACACAGAACCGCATGCAAGTGGCCGAACTCGTCGCCAGCGAGGAGCGCTTCGATGCCGAAAGCGCCGATCTGCCCGAGACCTTCCACACCCTGGTCGAGTTCGCCATGCTCGCCACCCCGCTTGATCCTTTCGACCCCATGGAGAAGGCCATTCAGGCCTTCGGTCATGCGCGGCTGACCGGCACCGAGCATGTACATGACGACCACAGCCCTACTCGTCAATACGATCTCGCCCCCGACATTCTGGCCATGACCCGGGTGTTCGCCACCACCCGACCCGAGGTGTACACGCTGGCCACCAAGGGCGCACCCGAGGCGGTCGCCGACCTCTGCCACCTGCCCGCGCCCGAACGCGCGGCCATCGCACGCGAGGTCGAGGCCATGGCCGCACGCGGCCTGCGCGTGCTGGGCGTGGCGCGGGGCAGCTGGCAGGCGCCGACGGAAGGCGCGCCCTGGCCTGCCAGTCAGCATGACTTCGACTTTGTGTTTCTCGGCCTGGTCGGCCTGATCGACCCGCCGCGTCCCGATGTGCCGGCGGCGATCGCCGAATGCCGCGCCGCCGGGGTGCGCATCGTGATGATGACCGGTGATCATCCCGCCACCGCGCGCGCCATCGCCGCGCAGGTGGGGCTCTCGGAACGCGCCGAGATCGTTACCGGCCCGGAAATCGCCGGTATGGATGAGGCCACACTACGCGAGCGGCTGCGCAGCGTCGATGTCTGCGCCCGTCTTGCCCCCGAGCACAAACTGCGGCTGGTGCGCGCACTGCAGGCCGACGGCCAGGTGGTGGCCATGACCGGCGACGGCGTCAACGATGCCCCGGCGCTGAAGGCCGCCGACGTGGGCATCGCCATGGGCGAGCGCGGCACCGATGTGGCGCGCGAGGCCGCCGCGCTGGTGCTGCTCGACGACAGTTTTGCCAGCATCGTGCAGGCCATTCGGGGCGGTCGGCGCATTTTCGACAACATCACCAAGGCCACGCGCTTTACCTTCGCGGTGCACATGCCCATCATCGCACTGGCGCTGCTGCCCGCGCTGCTGCACTGGCCGGTGTTGCTGCTGCCGGTGCACATCGTGCTGCTGGAACTACTCATCGATCCGGCCTGCTCCATCGTGTTCGAGGCCGAGCCCGCCGCAAAGGATGTCATGCAGCGTCCACCGCGTCCCCTGACGGCCAGCCCCTTCACCCTGAACAACATCGGTTTCGCCCTCCTGCAGGGGCTGGGCATTGCCGCCGTGCTACTGGCCGGTCATGCGCTGCTACAACATTACACCGACTGGCCTGAGGCCGATTTGCGCCTGGCGGTGTTCAGCGCGCTGGTGCTGGCGCTGTTCCTGCTGATTCTGACCAATCGCGATCTGCGCCATGCGGCGATGTTCAACCTCCGGGCAGACAATCCGTGGCTGGCGCGGATGTTCGCGGCGGTGACGGTCGTGCTCGCCGCCGTCGTACTGATTCCGGGATTGCGGGACGTGATGGGCTTTGCCAGCGTTAGCCTGCCGCCGCTGATCGCCGCATTCGCTCTGGTGTTGGGATGCGGGCTGTGGCTGCAGGGCTTGCGTTTGGCCTGGGAACGGCGTCTGGTTTGATCCAAGGGATGAACGCAAGCTGATCGGGATCAAGGTTTTCACGGTCAGGGTGCATCCTTTCACCCCGTGCATCGTCCTCTCTACACAAGACAAACCAAAACTCCTGGAGGTTTCCATGCTCACCTATGATGTGACGCTTGACCGTGTCGATGTGCATGGCGCGCAGGCGCGTTGCAAAGACGCATGTATCGCCATCGATTCGGCGCTCGACGGCCGCCTGGATGCGTTCAATCCCGCCGAGTTGCTGCTCGCCGCGGTGGGCGCGTGCATGCTCAAGAACATCGAGCGCGTTGCGCCCATTCTCAAATTCCAATACCACGGGGTACACATCGCCGTGCATGGCGAGCGGCAGGACGCGCCGCCGAAGATGGCGCGCATCGCTTACCGCATCGTCGTCGATACCGACGAAGACGATCACCGCCTCGCTCTGCTGCACCGCAATCTGCGGCAGTACGGCACCGTCTACAACACCGTCACTGGCGGCACGCAACTGGAAGGCACGATTGAGCGCGGAACGCGAACATCCCTGCAACCGGGAGATTACAATCCATGTTAAAACTCGCAGCTTTGCGCCTTTTGCCTTTGCGTCGCATCGCGTTGATGCTGGCGTGTCTGGCCACGACGACCATTGCCGTGGCGCAATCACCGGTCAATGACCCACCCGTTTCTGCCGCCACCAACCTTGGATCAGTGCTCCAAACGATCAGCGAGCGTTCACCCGATGTGCTCGCCGCGCGGGCGGGCCGTGCGCAAGCCGATGCGCTGGTGCAACAGGCGCGCGCGGCCTGGTTCGGCAAGGTCGATGCCTATGCACTATCGCAGCATTTTAATGATCCACGCCTCACGCGGCCGATCACCCAGCCGCCGAATGTCGCAAACTATCCATTTTCCTCCGACCAGTTTGGCTACGGTGTCAATGCCCAGCTTCCGATCGACATCAGTGGTCAGATTGCCGCCGAGGTGGATGCGGCGCGCGCGCGTGCCGCCGGTGCGCAGTGGAGCGCCGAGGATGTACGGCTGCGTGCGCTGTTGCAAGGCGCCACCCTTTTCCGCAATCTCCAGGCGCTGGCCGGGCAGCGGCAGGCGCTGGACAAGCAGTTGCAGGCGCTCAAAAAGAGTGAGCGCGTAGCCGAGACCGGGCTGAAGGTGGGTAACATCGCCCGCGTCAATCTGCTACGGGTGCAGGCGGCGGTGGCGGCGGTGCAGGCGCAGATCGCCGGGGTGGACGGACAGGATCGCAAGGCGCGCGCGCAGCTCGCCGCACTCATGGGTGTGTCCGACTTTAAAGCAGCCGTGCCTGTGCCCGACAGCGGCCCTGCGCAAGTTCCGGCCAATCCCGATTTGCCTGCGCCCGCCATTCAGGCCGCGCAGAGCGCATTTGAGGCCAGCCAAGACAAGGTACGCGCAGCAGAGCGCGCCATGCTGCCGCAGTTCGCTGTGACCGGTGGATGGAATCACAATGCGGTTCAGTGGAACACGCAACCGGTTGATACCTGGCAGATCAACCTGGGCGTGACCCTGAATCTATGGTCCGGTGGTGCACAGAAAAGCGCGATCGATGCCGCACAAGCAACGGCAATTCAATCTCAACAACAACTCAAGGCCGCGCAAGACAATATCCGCGCCGCGCGGGACGGCGCGGTGGCCTTGTGGAGTGCGCAGGATCAGTCGTGGCGTGCCGCCGAATCGGGCTTGCGCGCTGCCGCCGAGAGCGCCCGCATCGAACAGGATCGCTTCAAGAACGGCCTCGGTTCGGCCACCGATCTGATCACCGCCGAAGCCGCGCTGGCTTCGGCCCGTGCCAGCGTCGCTGGCGCTCTTTCCGGCTGGTGGCAGGCCGATGACGCCCTGCGCTACGCCTATGGCGAGCCGCCCGCCGCACTACAAGCCGTCGATTCCACCTCTTCGAGCACCCAGCCATGAACACATCCGTCAAATCCTCCGCCGCAACACCTAAGCGCAAACCCTGGTACTTGCTGCCCATCCCCATCCTGCTGATTGCAGGCGGGTTGTGGCTGCACTTTCACCGTCTGCATCAGGCCGATGCCAGCCCGCCCGCCGTCGCCACGCCTTGGGCGGTGCAAACCGGCGCAGTCCAGCACGGCACCGTGGCCGCGAGCTTGCAAAGCGTGGCCACCGTCGAAGCGCCCAACACCATCACGCTGGCGCCGCAGATTCAGGGCACTGTGACCTTCATCGGCCCGCGCGCCGGGGTGGCGGTCAAGCGTGGGGAGCTCTTGGTGCGTATCGACGCGCGGCAGATCGAGAGCAATATCGGGGCGCTCTCGCAACAACGCATCGCTGCCCGCGCCAACGCCGACTATGCCGCCAAACAGCAGGCACGCATCGACGCGGTGCTGGCCGAAGGCGGGGTGAGCCAGGCGCAGGCCGATCAGGCCCGCACTGCCACCGACGCCGCCCGCGCTTCGGTGCAGGCGCTATCCGATCAGATCACCGCGCTGCAAGTGCAACTCGGTTACGCCGAGCTGCGCGCACCCGAGGACGCAGTGGTGGCGCAGCGACTGGTCGAGGTGGGCGACACCGCCGCACCCGGCAAACCGGTGTATCAACTCACCGCTGGAAAGGGTGCCATCGTGCGCGTGAGCCTGCCTTCCGACCAGCTCACACAGGTGAAGGTGGGCGATACCTTGCGCCTTGCCCAAGGCGGGCAGACACTGGATCTGCCCATCACCCGTATCGCCCCAGCAGTCAACGCGGCAGGATTGGGCACGGTCGAGGCCGATGCGACCAGCAGCCCGTTCGGCCTGCCCAGTGGCAGCAGCGTGGCGGCAAGCATCGAACTGCACTCACAAGCCGCTGCGACACTGACCGTGCCAGTGGCCGCGGTAATCGGCAGTGGCGAACAGGCGCATGTGCTGGCGTTCACGCCGGGCGCCCAGGCGGGCGAGCCGGGGCGGTTGCGCATCGTGCCGGTCAAGGTCTTGCAGGAAGGCGCGAACCGCGCCGCGGTCAGCGGGTCGCTTAAGCCCGGTGAGTCGGTGGTGATCGGCCAGACGGCCGTGCTGGCGCAGATGCGCGACGGCGACGCGGCGGTAACGACTGCGGTGTCCACGGCGGCGGCAGCGGGAGCGGCGCAATGAACTTCATGCAACGTCTGCTCGGCAGGCCGCATGCCATTATCGCCATCGCCCTGCTGGTGGTGGTCGCGGGTATCGCGGCGTACTTCACCATGCCGATGAACCTGTTCCCGGACAGCAACCGGCCGATGATCACCGTGGTCACGCAATGGCCGGGCGCCGAGGCCAGCGATGTGGAACAGGACATTACCCACCCGATCGAAACCCAACTCTCCGCCATCGACGGCGTGCGTCGCGTCACCTCGGTGTCGCGCGACCAGGTCTCAGCGGTGACGGTGGAATTCGAATACGGCAACGACATCAACATCGCAGCGACCAAGGTGCTCACCGAGCTCAAGCGGGTCGAGTCCAGCCTGCCCGGGGGCTCGCGCGCGCCGGTAATCTTCCGCATCACCAACGCGGCGCAGCCGGTCACTGTGCTGGCGCTCACTCCGGCGCCGCAGTCCAACCTCGGTTTGAGCGAGGTGCGACGCATTGCCGAAAACCAGTTACGCGACCGGCTGCTGCGCATTCCCGGCGTGGCCGAGGTCGAGGTGTTCGGCGGGCATGAACGGCAGGCGCAGGTCGATCTCGACCGCAGTGCGCTCGCCGCGCATCACCTGAACGTGACACAAGTGGCCGCGGCACTGGCGGCGAGCAATATCACCGCGCCGCAAGGACTGGTGCACCGTGACGGCTATCGCTTTTTGCTCACGCTCAACAGCCTGGCGCACAACCCGCAGCAACTGGCTGAGGTGCAGGTGCCGGTACCGGGCGGCGGTTTTGTGCGCGTTGGCGATCTGGGCAAGGTGGGCTGGGGCGATGCCGATCCGACCTCGCTGTACCGCGGCAACGGCAAGGAAGCTATCGCGGTCTCCTTGCTGCGCGGCGACAACGGCTATGCCGCGACCACCGCGCGCGCCATCGACGCCGAACTGCCCAAGATCGAGGCGCAGTTCCCGATGCTCCACATCGCGCAGTCCGACGGCCAGTTGCGTCTGATTGATCTCACCGTGGACAACATGCTCGCCGCACTGCGCGACGCGCTGATCATGACCGTGTTCGTGATCCTGCTGTTCCTCGCCGACACCCGTGCTGCCTTCATCACCGCGCTGTCGCTCCCGTTCACCTATCTGCTCACCTTTTTGGTGATGAAGCTCATCGGCTACGAGTTCGACATGATCACCCTCACCGCCATCATCATCGCGGTGGGGCTGCTGGCGGACGATGCCATCGTGGTGATCGAAAACATCGAGCGGCGCATGCGCGAGCACGGCGAATCGGGGTTTGCGGTGGCGGCCAATGGCACGCAGGAAGTGATGCTGGCGGTGCTCTCCGGCACGCTGGCCAACGCCGTGGTGCTGCTGCCCATCGTGTTCATCGGCGGCTTCGTGCAGACGGTGCTGCGGCCGCTGTCGGTGAGCCTGATGGTGGCGCTGGCAGCCTCGTTCATCGTCGCGGTGACCATCATTCCGCTGCTCACGCCCTGGCTGCTCAAGCCCGGCGCGCGCGATCCGTTGCGCAAGCCGCTGTCCTACTTCGACCGCTGGGTCATTCAACCGCTCAAGCGCTTTTATGCCGCCACGGTGGGCTGGGCACTGGAACATCCCAAGCGCGTGCTGTTCATCGCCTTGGTGCTTACGGCCGTTTCGCTCAAGCAGTTGCCGGTGGTCGGCCGCGAACTCATGCCGCTGATGGACTCCGGCATCACCCAGATCAGCTTCGAGGCGCAGCCCGACACCGATGCCGCGCAGATGCAGCACATCGCCAAGCAGGTCGACGCCGCGATTCGCGCCTCGGTCAAACCGGACTGGCTGCTTTCCACTTCCACCGTGGTCGGCGCCGAGCCGCAGGACAAATCCTTCGGTGCGGCGCGCATTTTTTCGCAGGGCATGACCACGGTGAACCTGGTCGACCGCTTCCACCGCAACGAGACGATCTTTGACATCAACAAGGCCATCCAGGCGCGCGTGCGCGCCATTCCCGGCGTGCTCAATGCCAATGCCGTGGTCTATGGCGCCACGCCCCTGTCGTCGATTCGCGGCACGGTGGATCTGATGGTCAGCGGCCCCGACTGGCGGGTGCTCGACCAGATCGCCGGCGAGCTTGAGCAGCGTCTCGCCAAGGTCGGCGGGCTGACCGGCTTCGAGCGCTCCTGGCAGGGCGATTCCAAACGGCTGCAGCTCGACGTGGACGCGGCCAAGGCGTCGAGCTACGGTCTGACGCCCGGCGCCATCGCCCAGCAGGTCGCCGCGCAGGTCAACGGCATCCCCGGTGGCAGCCTGCGGGTCGAAGGCGAAAACAGCATTCCGGTGTGGGTACGGCTGCGGACTGACGAACGCTCCAGTCCGGCGGCGATTGCGGCGCTCAACCTCACCACGCCGAGCGGCGCCATCGTGCCGCTGGCACAGGTGGCCACGGTCAAGACCGTTTATGCGCCCACGTCTTATACCCACCAGAACCTGGTGCGCACGGTGGATGTGATCGGTTACCGCCGCAATATCGCAGTGACCGCACTCGACCAGCATGTGACCGAAGCGCTCAAGGGCCTGCAACTGCCGCGCGGCTACACGATCTCGGACGAAGGTGAAATGAAGGAAATGAATGAATCCTTCACCCGACTTGGGCAGTCGCTGGCATTCGGCATCGTGCTGCTGGCCGTGGTGCTGGTGATTGCGTTCCGCTCCTTCATCACGCCGATCGCCATCCTGGTGACCCTGCCGTTGGCGGTGATCGGTGCCGCCTGGGCGATGCTCATTGCCGACAAGCACGGCTGCATGCCCTCATTCATGGGGCTGATCCTGCTCATGGGCATCATCGTCAAAAACGGCATTCTACTGGTGGACTTCGCACAGGAGGCGCTGGGCCGTGGCGTGCCGCTCAAGCAGGCCATTCTGCAAGCGGTCGATCTGCGCACCCGACCGATTCTGATGACCGCCACCGCCGCCGCGGTGGGCATGATCCCGGTAGCCTTCGAATGGGCGGTGGGGCTGGAACGGCTGTCGCCGCTTGCCGTGGTGGCCATCGGTGGGCTGATCGTCGGCACCTTCCTCACCCTGCTGATCGTGCCGGTGCTGCTGTTCCTGCTGCTCAAGCGGCGCTATCCCGAAACGAAGGCAGCACCGGCTGCCACAAGTTCCACATGACCTGACCACAAGGAGATACTCATGACCACCTCAAAACACCATGTCGTCGTACTCGGCGGCAACTTCGCCGGCCTTGCCAGCGCGCAGAAAATCCGTGAATACGCGGGCGACAGTGTCGATATCACCCTGATCGACCGCAAGGACTATCTGTTGTTCGTGCCCAACATTCCCACCGACGTGATGGAAAACCGCGATCCGCAACTGCGTCAAAGAATGCAGTTACGTCCGGTACTGCACGATGATGACATTGCATTCATCCAGGCCCAGGTCCAGCAGGTTGACATCGAGACAAAAACCGTCACGTTTCACCCGACCGAGCGGCCCGGTGAGGAATGCGACGTGCTGCACTACGACTACCTCGTGATCGCCATGGGCGCACACCTCACCTATGACCGAATCCCCGGTTTTGCCGAACACGGTCACACTGTGTCCGATCTGTTCCACGGCGAGCGTTTGCGCCAATACCTGCATGAAGGCGGCTACCAGGGCGGCCCAATCGTGATCGGCTCGGCGCATTTCCACCAGGGCGACGGCGCCGAAGGCCTCGAACCCTACCCCGGCGGCAGCATCCCCCATGCGCACGCGGCCTGCGAAGGCCCGATCATGGAGCTGACGACGGCGCTGGCAAGCTGGCTCACCACCTCAGGCAAGGGCAAGCCGGACAAGATCACGGTGTTCACGCCCGAAGAGGAGCTGATCGCGGCCGATGCCGGCGAGAACAATGTGCGGCACTTCCTCAAGTTGATCGATGGCATGGGCATCCACTACCGCAAGAACATGCCCGATATCGCCCGGCTCACCGCCGAGGGCGTGGAGTTCCAGGGCGGCGAGACGATCGAGGCGGAACTCAAGATCATCCTGCCCGACTGGGTCGCGCATGACTGCCTGCGCGACCTGCCGATCTGCGACAGCATGGGGTTCATCAAGACCAATCTTCTGATGCGCAACCCGGAGCATCCGGAAATTTTCGCGGCCGGCGACTGTGCGGCGGTGACCATGCCGAAGATCGGCGGCATCGGCCATCAGGAAGCCGAGATCGTCGGGCGGCAGATCGCGCTCGACATGGGCCGCATGGATGCCGAAGAGGCGAATCAGCCGCTGCAGCCGGTCACCTTCTGCATCGGCGACATGGGCGAGGGCAAGGCCTTCTATGTGCGCGCCAACACTTGGTTCGGCGGCCAGGATGAAGTGTTGAAAATAGGCCGCGTGCCCTATCGGCTCAAGATGAGCTACCGCGACCTGTTCTTCCTGACGCATGGCAAGGTTCCCGGCTTCGGCCTGAGCTTGGCGCAATTCGCAGCTGAAAAGGTGTTCTGATGGGCGTTTATGATTACAACCAGAGGATAATGAAATGACGGATACACAACTACTGACACAAGCCGAACGCCAGGGGCTGGCCGATGCGCTGGATGACGAACACAAGTCGCATGAAACCTATGCACAGGTGATCCACGACTTCGGCGAAGTGCGCCCGTTTATCAATATCGTTGAAGCGGAAGCGCGGCATATCGAAGCCTTGCTGGCGTTGTTCGATCGCTATGGCGCAGCACCGCCGGAGAATCGCTGGGCGGGCAAGGCGCCGCGCTACGACAGCGTGCACGCGGCATGCCTTGCCAGCGTGCAGGGCGAGATCGAGAACGTTGAACTGTACGACCGGCTACTGCAAAGCACCCAGAGGGCGGACATTCTCAACGTATACCAGTCGTTGCGCGCGGCTTCGCAGGATCGCCATCTGCCCGCTTTTCAACGCTGCGCCGAGCGGGAACGGCGGTGATGGACGCAGGCACCACACTCGCTCCGGAATCTCACCTTGTCTCTCGCATCGGCTGGCTGAGGGCAGCGGTGCTCGGCGCCAATGATGGCATCGTCTCGACCGCCAGCCTGATTGTCGGGGTTGCAGCGGCGGCGACATCGTCGTCCGAAGTGCTGGTGGCAGGGGTCGCGGCGCTGGTCGCCGGAATCGGCGCCTTGGTCGGCACCGCCGTGTAATGTCATGATGAAATCGATAAATAACCATGACTAAGCAGGGCAGGACAATCTCGACCCGCGTCGTGCAGCGCCTGACCACTTTGCTGCCCTGGCTGCCGTGGTTGATTCCGTTGATGCTCGCGCCCCTGCTTATCGGCTGGGCATGGAAAGTGATCGCTCCGGCTGGATTCAGCCAGTGGCGTGAGGAGTTGATGTTCGCCTATCTCATGTACATCGTCATCGTGCGTTTCGCGCTGCTCGATGTGATGCTTTTCTATGTGGCCCACAAGCGCCGTTCCATGCATCTTGACCTGTTGCGTTTGGTATTCCTGTATCTGGAAGTTACGGCGTTTACCTTGTTGTTCTTTGCGCTGATGTACCTGCAATTCGACGTGTTCGACCTGTTTGCCTACAACGGCAAGGGCGTATTCGCCCACAGCGATACCCTTCAGGCGCACCCCTTTCGGGTGTCTTTGTATATCTCGGTCGCCCTGTTCACTACCTTGGGCATCGGCGACTGGGTACCGCAAACGCTCAACGCCATGATGGCGGCCGGTATTGAAGCCATTCTCGGTTTTATTCAGGGCGGCGTGTTCTTTGCCGTTTTGATCTACGCACACCAGGACAAGCGCCAAGATTCGGGATCATCGGCGCAATAACATCCCTATTTCGCTATCAAGTGAGGAATACCCCATGAATGTCAACACGCAATATGACCTGCTCATTGTTGGCGGCGGACCGGGCGGCACCCCCGCCGCCATGGCGCTGGCTCAGGCCGGCAAACGGGTGCTGCTGGTAGAGGCCGGGCGCGGTCTGGGCGGTACCTGTCTGTTCGAGGGCTGTATTCCCTCGAAGATTTTCCGCGAGACCGCGGCGCGCCGCCGTGAACTCAAGCAGGCGGGCGAATTCGGCCTGTCTGCGGCGGGCATGGATAGCGGCGATATTGACTGGAGTACGGTGCAGGCCCGCAAGAACCAAATCCTCAGCGGCCGGGCGCAAGGCGCACTGGCCAAGGCCAAGCAACTGCCGGGGCTGGAAGTCACTTTCGGGCGCGCCCGCCTCACAGGACCACGCACGGCGCTGATCGAGTCGGGCGGTGAACGCCGTGAGGTCGGTTTTATCAACGCCATTCTCGCCACCGGATCGGTGGCTTCACGCTTGCCGATTCCGGGTGCGGAGCTACCCGGCGTGCTCGACTCCGAGGGCCTGATCGAAATCGGTTTTATCCCGGAATCGCTGGTGTTGATCGGCGGCGGCCCCATCGGCGTGGAAATGGCGCAGATATTCCACATGCTCGGCAGCCGTGTGACCATCCTGGAAGCCGCGCCGCGCATTCTCGGGCCGGTGGACGCCGTGCTCGCCGAGTTACTCGCCGAACGCCTGCGGGCGGACGGTATCGAGGTACAGACCAGCGTATCGGTCGAAGCCATCGAGGGCGAGGAATGCCGCCATAGTGTCCGATACACGCTCGCTGGACAGACGCACATCGTCGAGGCACAGGTGGTGGCCATCGTCGCCGGACGCCATCCCAATGTTGATGGCCTGGGCCTGGAAACCACCGCAGTGCGCCACGACCGCCACGGCGTCAAGGTCGATGCCATGCTGCAAACCGACGAACCCGGCATCTACGCCACCGGCGACCTGGTGGGCAACCCCATGTTCGCCCACTGGGCCACCGCGCAGGCGCAAGCTGTCGCCCGCCATCTGCTCGGCGCGCCGACGGTCTTTCCGGAGCCCGCACACAACAGCGCGGTGATCTTCTCCTACCCTGAGCTCGGCATGGCCGGGCTCACCGAAGACGCCGCCCGCGCCGCCGGGTTTGATGTAGCGGTCGCCGAATACGACTACCGAATCGACGCCCGCGCGCAGATCAGCGGCGACGCCTTTGGCCGCCTGCGTATCGTCTACCGGCGCGACGACCGCCGCATCGTCGGCATCCATGCGCTGGTCGAGGGTGCGGCCGACCTGATGGGTGAGGCGGCACTGGCCGTGCGCCATGGCCTGACAATAGAACAGCTCGCCGGCGCGATTCATCCGCACCCGACCCTGACCGAAGCCTTCGGTCTGGCGGCGCTCGGCGCACGCTGATTCATGCCGATGCGTGGCGTTTGCAGTCCACCTTCGAGTGGGTTTTCCAAACATAATCGACGTGACGCATCCTTTTCCCCGGCAGTGCGTCTTCATCAATGAGAGACACACTCAATTCCTACGATGGAGAACCTGCCTCATGCCTCCGATACCCTTTGACGACTACCTGCGCCGCTTCGATTATGACGAGCGGCTTGCCATGAAGATCGGCCTGGAGGAACTGCTCGACAGCTATGCCAAAGGCGAGATCCAGCTGATCGATATCCGTTTTCGCGAGGAACATGCCGCCTGGTCGGTCGGCATGGGTCAGCACATTCCGCTGAACGAACTGCCCGACCGCCTGAACGAGCTCGACCGCGCCAAGACCATCGTGACCATGTGCCCGCACTACGACCGCGCCGAGATCGCGCGCCTCTTCCTCACCCTGCAAGGCTACCGCTCGCGCTACTTCACCGGCGGTATGCTCAAGCTGGTCGATTACCTGCGCGGCGACAATGCCCGCGATTATCTCAAACGCATTGGCCCCCTAACGGGAAGCTCAAACTGATGGATGCACTCGACACCTTGGCACGCAAGACCGTTCCCGCCGCCATGGGCGAGGCCCGTATCGGCCTCGATGACTTCATCACCGCCTACAACGAGAGCCGCTGCGAACTGCTCGACATTCGCGTGCCGGAAGAAACCGCCGTCTGGCAATTCAGTTTCGGTCTGCGCATTCCGGCCAACGAACTGCCCGACCGGCTGGACGAGCTACCGAGCGACACGCTGCTGGTGGTGGCCTGCCCCATGTCGGATCGCTCCAACATGGCGCGCAGTTACCTCGCCGCCAAGGGCTTTGAAGCCAAGTACCTGGCCGGCGGACTGCTGGGACTTGCAGATCGGCTCAAGGGCGGCGCGGCCAAGACCTTGAAGCTGCGCACATGACCGAACTGTTGCTGCAGGACGGCTTGTATTTTCTGATCACGTTCGTGCTGGCGACGCTGTTCGCCATGGGCGGCGTGGGTTCGTCCGTCGCTTTGGTGCCGGTGCTGTCCATGCTCGGCATGCCCCTGAATCTGGCCAAGGCGATCGGGTTGTTCGTCAATTCCGCCTCCACCATCACCGCCTCGGTGATGAACTTTCGACGTGGCGTGCTCGATGTGCGCTTCACGCTGCCGCTGATACTCTCGGTTACGCTCGCCACCCCGGTCGGCGCGGCGCTGAGCCGCTATGTGCCGGAGCACATTGTGCAGTGGGTTCTGGTCATCTTTCTGATCGTCAGCGCCGGATTGCTGATTTTCAGAAAACGTGAAGCCAAAGTTGTTTATAACCGGGTTTGGATCATGCTGCTGCTCGGTGCGTCCGTGGGTATCGTCTCGGGTTTAATCGGCGTCGGCGGCGGCATGCCGATCCTCGCCGTACTGATCTTGCTCGGTTTCGAGCCGAAGAAGGTCGCTTACGCAGTCAGCTTTGTGATTCCGTTCTCGACGCTAGCCGGGTTTTTCACCTACCTTAGTTTCGTGCACATGGACTGGCTGCTGCTCGGCGTGGTCAGCATCGCGGCCATCCTCGGCGGGTATCTGGGCGGGCGCATCATGCATTACCGGCTCGATGCCGCTCAGGTAAAAAAACTCATCGCCGGATTGTTATTGTTACTCGCGGGCAAGATGATCTGGAGCCTGTTACCTTGAACCATCTCCGCACAATTCCACCCATGAAATCGGGGGCTCTCGTCAGCCTTATGCAAAGCTGGCAGCGGTAGGCATTCAGATGGAATTTGAGCAAACCCCTCGGCCAGAGACACGTTTGATTTATTCGGGGATTTATTAAAACCAATGTCTGATTCTTTTAACGAACAAGCAGTTATCGATCAACTTTATACCTCGCATCTTTTTCAGGGCATGAAGCGTACCGATGTGCAGAGCATCCTGGCACAGATGCATCGCAAGCACTGGCCAAGGCACGCGCAGGTCATGCCAGCGACCATGACGAAAACGAATTTCTATATCTTATTGACCGGGCGGGTACGTGTCGAAGCGGAACATCCAGAGAGCGGGCGTGCCATTACATTGTTCCTGCTTGGGCCGGGCGAAGGCCATAACCTAATCACACTGCTGGACGGCAAACCTCATCAAGTGATCGCAGAAACACTCGATGAAGTACAGGCACTTTGTGCACCGATTACCAGCTGGCAAACCTGGATGCGCACCTATCCGGCTTTACACCAGGCCGCCATGCGCTGCGCCGGAATGCGACTGCGTGAGTTGGCCGACCTGGTGGAAGATCTGGCACTTCACGACACGTCCGCGCGCCTCGCCCATCTGCTGCTGCGTCATTTAGGGAGCCTCTACACGAATCGATGGCACCTCTGGCTGACGGGTTTGTTCGCAATCAAGGCGGCGACTCGAAGCCATGCTCATTGCATGGCGAGAGGCGGTAACGCCGAGTGCGGACAAACCCGCCAGCCCCGTCAGGGCGGGTCGCCAATGGCCCAACTGCCGCGTTGCGCCACTTGCGAATGGTGACGGCCATTCCCTGCGTGCCGCGCCTTGCATTTGCACCCTTGGCGATCCCGCAGAGGCGCCATCGATTCGTGCAGAGGCTCCCTAGACGACAATGAAAACACAGATCACCGACTCCATGGACTGGTGCACGAGGATATTGCCCGTCTGATCGGCAGCGTGCGCGTGGTCGTCAACCGTCTGCTCAATCGCTTCAAACATGAGGGGATTATTCACACTGAGGCCGGGAATATCCGGCTGGCCGATCTCGAACGCTTACAGGAAAAAGCCGAACGTCGTCTCCATCGAGGTTAAGGCGTACATCATTGATCTTTATCAGGGTCTGTAACCTTGGTTACATCCGAGATGGTTATTCTCATTCATACTCCAACACGTGTTGATGTTTGAATTGTTTATATCCATGGTATCGATAGGGAATTTTGGCGTTATTCTGATGTCTCCCTACACAGCCCGAGAGACATGCACTTCTTGCTTCGTGCGGAAGTATTACGTGAACGCCCCTGCCGCCCTGTGCCGGATGATTTCTTTTGTTGAGAGGTTTCTTGAGTCAAATGGAATTCAATAGCTGCCTGTCACAATTCAGATCAAAGCGTTTGCTTGCAAGACGCCTGAGGAGTTGAGATTGAATACTGAGCCCGCCAGAGAATTCGCCAAACTTATCCACGAGTACGCTTTTCTCGGACAAGTAGGCCACACGCTTTGCTGTAGCCATACCCTGCTTCTGGCGCGTGCCTTCGGTGATCTGTTATCGCCCGAAGGGGATGCCACTTTTGCCATTGGATACGATATCCGGGAATCATCACTTTCTCTGGCGGAGGCCGTCAGCTTAGGGCTGCGCTCCGGTGGTCATCATGTCGTCCACATAGGCGCGTGCACAACGCCGTTTCTGGAGTGGTACACCGCCCAAAACAGTTTGCGCGGTGGCGTCATGATTACAGGCCACTGTGCACCGAAAGGGTGGAATGGCATGCGCCTGTATGGATCCGGTGGCCAGCCCGTATCCGCCACCTCTGTCCTTGACTCCATGAAGATTACGGATCTTGACAGGTTATTTTCAAGACACTGCAACCCGGTACTGCACCATGATTACCCGTTGGCGGCCTATGCGGCTTGCTTGCGACAGCGATTACACCCTGAGCAGCAAATCAAGCTCTGCATTAATGTCAGCGATGGTCCGGCAAAAAATGAGTTCAAGGCACTGGTGGCTCATTATCAGCAATTGCGTTTTTGGTACATTGGCTCCGGGCTGGATTCCACACAGATCAATGACCCGTTTGCCAAACAATCGCAAGCCAAACTTGCAGACAGCGTGATCAGTAAAGGCTGTCATCTGGGAGCAGCCATGGATGCCGACGGTGATCGACTGGCAGTGACTGACGATCACGGTGCGCCGGTCGAGCCGCATATCCTGGGCGTTCTTTTGGCTCAGGCACTGGCCAAACGTCATCCCGGCCTTCGCGTATGGCACGACAGCAATGTTTCCCCGGATGTCCTGCGGGTGCTTAAGCAGACAGGCATGCAAACACAGGTTGCAGACGGCGGACCTCACGCCGCCTGGACATCACTCCACGATGGTCAACCCGGTTTTTATCTCAACGGCGTGGGGCAATACGCGTTCAGTGAATTTCCTGGAACAGCGAATGCCTTGCTGGCCCTGATCGAGCTGATCAATCATTTGTCGGAAAGTAGATTGAGTCTTTCGGCGCTGATCAAAACCATCAAGAAACAAAGCACCGATGGATAAGCGTCGATGCCGACAGCGTAATTTCTTTTTTCGCACTTAACACGCGATATCACAATAAGGACATCCGGGATGAGTATCTACCAGCGCATTATTGTTCCCGTGGATCTGGATGGCGACCTACTAACCAAAACCAACCTATGTACCGCCATCGCGCTGGCGCAAGATCAGAAAGCCACACTTAAAATAATTACGGTGGTAGATGAAGCCATCACGGGATTGAACGGTGAGTTCGGCTGGACCGACCCGGCCACCCTCGATGCAAACATGCGTGACGATGCGCAACGCCAACTCGATAGCGCCGCCCGAAAGATCAACGACCAGAACATCAATGACCATAATCTTATGGCCGAAGCCGAAGTGATCGAGGCGCCCGATGGCCACATTGCGCGACACATCGAAGCGGCGGCCCTCGCATGGCGGGCTGATTTGATCGTTATCGGCACACGCGGGCTTCACGGGCTGGCACGCTGGACGTATGGCCTGTCAAGCCACACCAGCGAAGACCTGCTGCGGGTGGCACGCCTGCCACTGCTTGTAGTTCCCGATTCAGCGCCCGATTCAAAAGCAAAGGATGCATCGGATGATTGATAACTACAAAGACCATGCCGCCAACGAACGGACTTACCTCGCATGGATCCGTACGGCTGTTTCACTGATGGCCTTCGGTTTTGTGATTGAAAAATTCAATCTGTTCCTGCACTACATGAGCACCGTCACAAAACTTAACGCTGCAAGCCTGCCCGGCGTTCATGCTGAAAATGCAGGCATGTTGCTGATTGTGGTCGGCTTGTTGATCACCGGCATATCAACCTGGAATTTCCTGAGAAACCGATACCTGATAGACAGTGCGAATCATCTGTTCTATCGAGGCACATGGAGCGCCGTTTCACTCGGCATTATCGTCGCATTGATGGGGTTGTTTCTCGTTTACTACCTCATTCGTGAGTCCCTATGAACCCGGAGCATCCCATCCGCCCCGACAGCCCTTTGCCACCGGGTGCCACACGGATCGCAGATGGTGTCAATTTCAATAAATTTCCTGCCCGAATCACCAGCCGGTTCCCCATTTTGCCATCTCAGCCAGCGACTCGCAGAATGTGCCTCCAAGAGCGAAACAGGACACTAAACGCCGCCCAGCTTATCGGTGAAATCGGTATCGCCGTTGCCACAGGACTGACGGCACACGACCTGGCTGCATTCTGCGACCAGCACCCCATGGCCAGCGAGGGCATCTCCAAGGCCGCCCGCACTTTGTTTTAACCCACGGAGCATCACATCATGTCAATGACAAACAAATTAGATGAAATCAAAAACTTAACTTCGGATTTACTCAAGCAGTATCCAAGTGAGACCAACGCCTTCATGAACTTCATGAACAAAGCGGAAGGCGGCCCGATACTGGACATGCGTATCAAGGAGTTGATCAATGTGGCCCTGGCCGTGGCCGCTCAATGCGAATGGTGCATCGCCCTGCATGTCAAACACGCGCTCGATGCCGGCGCCACCCGCGATGAGGTCATGAGCGCGGGTTTCATGGCTGTAGTCATGCACGGTGGCCCCGCATTGATGTATCTCATCCCGCTGAGAAAAGCACTGGATGAGTTTGAAACGGGAAAATAAACCGGAGATCCGGCATCTCATGTAACCGCCTGAATACAGAACACCAGAGGTAACTATGTCAAACATAGAAACACAATTACTTGATGCTCAAGTACATGGATTTGGCCGTTTTACGCTGATCATCGGGCTCGTGTTGATCGTGCTGGGGGCGGTTGGTGTTATGGCACCGGTGATCTTCTCATTTATCACTGCGACACTGTTCGCCTGGCTGCTGATCGTAAGCGGTCTCGTCTGGGCATGGCATGGCTACCAGCATGGCCGAAGCCTGATGGACTGGCTCAAGGCGATACTGCTTCTGACTGTCGGTGTACTCATTCTTTTTCAGCCCGTTATCGGTATTGCATCGATTGCGTTGCTGTTTAGCGCCTATTTCCTGCTGGATGCGTTTGTCAGTTTCTTTTTGTCCAGCAAAACGGCGCAGATGGGTATTCGGATCTGGATGATATTCAATGGCCTGATCGACATCGCGCTGGCTGTTGTGTTTTTACTGAACTGGCCCGATGCTGCGCTCTGGATGGTTGGTCTGTTCGTCGGGATCAGCCTGATATTTGATGGCTGGGCGCTGACCATGATCGGCTGGTCAATACGCCGTCAATCCAAACTCATGTGAGGATCCCGGCATGTCTCAACTTGTTTTACTACGCCATGGCGAATCGGCCTGGAACAAACAGAACCGGTTTACCGGCTGGGTGGATGTTTCGCTCAGCGAGCACGGCATGGCCGAAGCCGCTACAGCCGGAAAATTGCTTCGTGACAGACAATTCGACGTGGTGTTCACCTCCGCTTTATTGCGCGCGCAGGACACAGCGTATGAAGTACTCAAGCACAATCGTCATTGCACACACTACATTCGCATCCACGAGATAGGCAGCCCGCGCTACCGGCTTTACAGCAAATTGTCGGAAGATAAAGGCGAGCTTGTGGTGCATGTTTCCGAAGCACTGAACGAACGCTACTACGGCGATCTGCAAGGACTGAACAAAGACGATGCCCGAACCCGCTTCGGCGCCGATCAGGTTCAGCAATGGCGACGGGGTTACGAAGTACAGCCCCCCGGAGGTGAAAGCCTTGCCATGGCTTCGGCGCGGGTCATGGATTATTACCACAGAGTCATCAAACCGCACCTGCAGGCGGGAGAAAATGTACTGATTCCGGCGCACGGTAATTCGCTGCGCGCGCTGATCATGCACCTTGAAAACATGACACCGGCGCAAATTCTCAACTACGAACTCAAGACGGGAACACCCCACATCTATGAATTCGACCCGCAACTGAACCTCACCGATAAGATCATTCTGGACCCATCGACAACAGACACCACAAAGACAACCCCGGAGGCTTCTTCCCATGGAGCGTGAACTGCACATCCGATTTCTGCGCGACATGTTACGCGCGCGCCGCATGGAAGAACGCATCGCACAGGAATACACGCGTGGCAATATCGGCGGCTTTTTGCATCTCTACCCCGGTGAGGAAGCCGTGGCGATCGGCGTGCTGGCCGCCGCCGAGCCGGGCGACTACATCGTCAGCACCTATCGCGAGCACGTCCACGCTCTGGCCCGGGGCATGCCCATGCGCAGCATCATGGCGGAGCTGTTCGGCAAGCGCGACGGCTGCTCGCGCGGGCTTGGCGGTTCCATGCACCTGTTCGACGCCGAACGGCGCTTTCTCGGCGGTTATGCCATCGTCGGCGAAACCTACCCTGTTGCCATCGGCGCGGCCTACGCGGTGATGCTGCGCGGCCTGCCCGAAGCGGTGATCTGCTTTTTCGGTGACGGCGCAGTCAATCAGGGCACCTTCCACGAGTCGCTCAACATGGCTGCGCTGTGGAAGCTGCCGGTGCTGTTCGTATGCGAAAACAACCACTACCAGATCGGCACGGAAATCCACCGTCACTCGGCAGTCACCGAGGTCTACAAGCGCGCCAGCGCCTATAACATCCCGGCGGCAAGAATCGACGGTATGAATGTAGAAACAGTCAACCGTCACACCCGGGATGCGCTCGCGCGGGTGCGCGCCGGTCAAGGCCCGCAGTTACTCGAATGTGAAACCTACCGCTACCGCGGCCACTCGATGGCTGACCCGGGCAGTTACCGTCCGGCGGTTGAAGTCGCCGCATATGAAGCAGACGACCCGATTGCCGCCGAGATGCGTGATCTTTCCCTGCATTATCCCGATGCCGACACCCTGCACGCACTCGGCCTGGACAGCAGCGAATCGCTCGGTCGACGCTATGTGGAAAACGGCCATCTCGACACCGCCGGGCTGGAGGCGCTCGAAGCCGACATCCGCGCCGAGATCGAGGATGCCGTGGCCTTCGCCTTGGCTTCGCCGGAACCCACGCTGGACGACGCGTGGGGTGCGCTGCGCCCCGGCCTGATTCACGAAACGCTGATCTAAAGGAGCCACGCATGCAAACCCTAAGCTATTGGCAGGCGCTCAACCGCGCACTGGAGGCCGAAATGGCTGCCGACGATGCCGTCATCGTGCTGGGCGAGGATGTCGGCCTGTATGGCGGCACCTACCGGGTTACCGAAGGGCTGTACGCGAAATACGGCGAACGCCGCGTGCTGGATACTCCCATATCCGAAGGCAGCTTTACCGGCCTTGGCGTCGGCGCGGCGATGGCCGGCCTGCGCCCGGTGGTCGAGATCATGACCATCAACTTCGCCCTGCTCGCGCTGGACGCATTGATCAACATGGCAGCCAAGATCCCGTTCATGTCCGGCGGGCAGTTTTCCATGCCGCTGACCGTGCGCATGCCCGGCGGTGTGGCGCACCAGCTCGCCGCGCAACACTCGCAGCGCCTGGAACACACCTTGATGAATGTCGCCGGGCTGCGCATCGTCGTCCCGGCCACGCCGCAGGACGCCTACTGGCAACTGCGTCAGGCAATCCGGGCCGATGATTGCGTCATCGTGCTCGAACATGAACTGCTCAACTTCGATAAGGGGCCGGTGGATGAAACCGCCAAGGCACCGCCGCCGCACCGCGCCACCGTACGCCGCGCGGGCCGTGATCTGACTATCGTCAGTTATTCACGCATGGCCAATCAGGCGCTGGTGGCAGCCGAACAGCTCGCTACAGAAGGCATCGAGGCCGAGGTCATTGACCTGCGCTCACTCAACCCCATCGACTGGGACACCTGCGCCGCCTCGGTGCGCAAGACCGGCCACTTGCTGATCGCCGAGGAAGACAGCCGTTTCGCCGGAGCGGGCGCGGAAATATCAGCCGGTCTCACCGAGCGCTGTTTTCATAGCCTGCACGCCGCGCCCATGCGGGTGGCCGCACTTGACCTGCCAAACCCGTACAACAAGCGGCTGGAACAAACCTGCATTCCACAACCCCCCGACATCGTCGCCGCCGCCCGCGCACTGCTGCGCGACGGCCAGTAAGGAGATCACCGCGTGAACAAGACACCCGTCACCATGCCCTTGTTATCCGACACCATGCAGGCCGGCCGACTCGCGCGCTGGCTCAAGCAACCCGGCGATGCCATCAAGACCGGTGACGTGCTGGCCGAAGTCGAATCCGACAAGGCGATCATGGATGTGGAGGCCTTTACCGACGGCTACCTCGTCGGCCCACTGGCAAAAGCGGACACCGACATCCCGGTCAAAACCACCATTGCCTGGATCAGCGACACGCCACCGAACACGAGCGCCGCCGAATCACTGGACGCCACCCCCGCTATTGCCTCCACTTCAGAATCCGCACAAACGCCTGCGTCAACAAAACCCGAACCCACGCAAGCAGCCAAAGCGTCTGCACCTGCCGCGACCGCCAGGCCGGACGAATCCGCGCCCAAGGCTGTATCACGAGCCTCTGAAGCAGATTCCGCCACGAGCCAAGCCGCCACACCAAGCCCGGTGGTTGCAGCCACTCTGGCCGGGCGCGAAGGCGACAGCGGCATTTCACCCTTCGCTCGTGGCCTGGCAGCCGAACTCGGTGTCGATCTTGACCTGCTCGCCACCCGCGAAGGATCGGTCAACGCCGCAAAGGTGCTGGCTGCCGCGCTCGGATCACAAACGCCACATCTCGAATTCGGCCCGGCGCACCGCATCGCATCGAACGCCCCAGCCCCATGAAAGCGGCCATGGCCGAAAACATGGCGCACAGCGTGAACACGCCCACTTTCCACGTCACCATCGCGGCCGATCTCAAACCTTTGCATGATGCCGCGCATGCCAAACACCAATCGCTCAGTCTGCTACTGGTGCGCGCCTGCGCCCTTGGCATCCACGAACACCCGGACTTCAACGCCTGCTGGACACCGGCCGGGCTGGCGCGACGCGAACGCATCGACATCGCCATTGCCGTTGACACACCCGGTGGCCTGATCACGCCGGTATTGCGCGATACCCTGCGCCCACTGGATGAGTTGGCCGAGGACTGGCGCGAACTCAAGGACAAGCTGGAACATCGGCGTCTCAAACCTGCCGACTACAGCGGCGCGACCTTTTATCTTTCCAACCTCGGCCCGTTCGCCGGTGTTGAACAGTTCGACGCCATCGTGCCATCTGGCGCCGCGGCCATCCTCGCCGTCGCCGCACCATCGCCCGACGGCCTCACCCGGTTGACGCTCAGTTGTGACCATCGTGTCGTCGCCGGCGCCGACGCCGCACGCTTTCTCGCAACGCTGAGCAAGCACCTGGGCGCGGTTGACGCCCTGCAACAGTGAGTGCGCGATGCAAAACGCAACCGCTGACTCCGGGGCGTTGTCGTGAAACGCATTGCCAGCAACGGACTCGGCCGCATCAGCTCGGGCACAGTGATGGCCACCTGCTTACCTATCCGCACCGTCGCTCGGGGAATGGACGATTACCTGACGGAGAAAAAACCTTTATGGCAACGCCCGATGCAACCCGATTCCGATCAGCGCCAGCGGCATACACCGAACTGTGCTGATTTCCGGTAACAAAAACCAGGCCGAGGTTCGCTTATGACACCTCAAGATTCCGTTGTGCACACCGCGCCAGCGCAGGTGAACCCCGATCATCAGCAACTCATCGACCTGCTGGACGAAGCGCCGTTGCGCCTGCCGCACTATCTGACCTGGGCACTCTCCTCGGGCGGCACCTTGCTCGATGGCCTGTCGGTATTCATGCTCGGCATCGCCATCCCGCTGCTGGCGCATGACATGGCATTCACCACTACGCAGATCGGGCTGCTTGCTGCGGCGCTGGTGGCCGGGGCGATCATCGGGGCCTCCTGGGGCGGTCGTCTGGCCGATCGCATCGGCCGCAAATCGGTATTTCTGATCGACATGGGCCTGCTCGCGCTGTTCGCCGCGCTGGGCGCGTTGTCCTGGGATCCCCGGCTATTGATCGCCTCGCAGTTTCTGGTCGGTGTAGGGATCGGTATGGATTTCCCCGTCAGCAGCAGCTATGTCGCCGAATGTATGCCGCAACGCAAACGCGGCCGGATGATGGTCGCCACCATCGCCAGTCAATCCGTCGGCATGCTGCTCGCCGCCTTTATCGCCATGGGCTTGCTGCACCTCAACGGTAAACCCGATACCTGGCGGCTGTTTCTGGCCAGCGAAGCCGTGCTCGCCGCCCTCTTCCTCATCGCCCGCCTCTATTTGCCCGAAAGCCCGCGTTGGCTCATGAGTCAGGGGCGCAACCGCGAGGCGGTTCATGCGCTCGAACGACTGGTGCCGGAAGATCGACAAATGCTCGAAACGCTGGCGACCCGGCTCGGCAGCACAGTCCACCACATCACCAAAATCCCCGAACAAGCCCACCGGATGGGGCTGGCTGTCTTGTTCCATCCCGCCTATCGCCGCCGCACCTTGCTCAGCACCCTGCCGTGGTTCCTGATGGATATCGCCACCTACGGCGTCGGCCTGTTCACGGCTGTTTTGCTCGGTGCCCTGCACTTCGGCTGCCAGAGCCAAAACCTGACCGCGCATGCCGAAGCCCTCACGAGCGGTAGCGGCATGATCGACACCAGTCTGTTACTGGGATTTATGCTTGGGTTATGGGCCGTTGCACGTTTTGGCCGCATCCGGATGCAACTGATCGGCTTCGCTGGCATGACCGTCGGTATGCTGCTGCTCATGACGAGCACACTGCTCCTCGGCGGCGCGGGTCAACATTTACTGCTGGTCTTCGCCGGGTTCATCGCCTTCAACCTGTTCATGAACATGGGGCCCAACAGCACCACCTACATCCTACCGGCGGAGCTGTTCCCGACTCAGGTACGCGCCACCGCAGCCGGTTTCGCTGCCGCCACCGCCAAGGTCGGGGCAACCCTCGGTGTGTTCCTTCTGCCGCTGATCAAGTCTGCGGCCGGTGTGCCTGTTGTGTTGTTGCTGATGGCCTTCGTCAGCCTGCTGGGGATGCTGTTCACCTGGCTGTTCCGCGTGGAAGGCCACGGCCGCACGCTCGAAGAACATCATCGTGAAGATCTGCCATGAACACCGTCGCCGAACTGCATTGCCTGTGCGTCAACGCGGGGTCGTCCTCACTCAAGCTGGCGCTTTATGCTGTCGCTCCCAATGGTGCCGAACGGCGCTTGTGCGAAGGCTCCGCCCTTGAAATTGGCTTACCCGAATCCGCCATCGAGGTCGGCGGGCAGATCGAGCATCGCCCGCTGGCGGATCACCGCGCCGCCTTGGAAGCATTGCTCGATGCGTTGGCCCCGCCCCGGGTAGACGCGATCGGCCATCGCGTGGTGCATGGTGGCGATCACACCCGCCCGGAACGTGTTACGCCGCAACTGCTGACGCGGCTGGAAGCGCTCACGCCACTCGCCCCGTTGCACAACCCGTCGGCGCTGGCCGGCATACGCGCGGTCGCCGCGCACCTGCCCGACACGCCGCAGGTGGCCTGCTTCGATACCGCCTTCCACGCCACCCTGCCCGAGGTCGCGCGCACCCTGCCACTGGCGCGCTGCTACCGCGAACTTGGTCTGCGCCGCTATGGTTTCCATGGTTTGTCCTACGAATACATTACCCGCAAGCTCGGCGTGCAGGCCAAAGGCCGGGTGGTGGTGGCGCACCTGGGCAACGGTGCCAGTCTAGCCGCCCTGCGCGACGGGCGTTCCGTCGACACCACCATGGGTCTGACGCCCACGGGCGGCGTGATGATGGGCACGCGCAGCGGCGACCTCGACCCCGGCGTACTGCTGTATCTCATGCGCGAGGCAAAGCTGGACGCCGCCGCGCTGGAACGTGCCGTAAACCACGAAGCCGGTCTGCTCGGTGTCTCCGACAAAAGTTCGGACATGGCCGAACTGCTCGCCAGCGACACACACGAAGCGCGCCTGGCCATCGCCCTGTTCGCCTATGAAGTGCGCAAGGCCATCGGTGCACTGGCCGCCGCGCTCGGCGGGATGGACCGGATGGTATTTACCGGCGGCATCGGCGAGCACGCCGCACCAGTACGCTGGGCCATCTGCCGCGGCCTGGAACACCTCGGCATCGAACTCGACGCCGCCGCCAACACGGCAGGTGCCGCGCTGATCTCGACGCCGCAATCAGGCTGCCCGGTGCACGTCATGGCCACCGACGAAGACGCCATGATCGCCCGTCACGTCTACGAACTGCTGGAGACCGCAGATGCAAAATAGAATCGAACACCTGGACGACATCATCAACGAGGCCAAGGCGCTCCCCGCCGCCGTCACCGCCGTGGTCGACGCCGGCGAGCGCCATGTGCTCGAAGCCGCGCACCAGGCCGCCGCGGCTGGGCTGATCGAACCTCTTTTGATTGGGCGGCGTGAAGACATCGAACCTCTGATGCGTGAACTGGGCGGCGACTATCCCATTCTCGACGCGGGCACGCCCGAACTGGCCGCCGAACTCGGCGTACAGGCCGTGACGGAGGGTCGCGCCAAGCTGCTGATGAAAGGGCATCTGCACACCGCCGAATTCCTGCACCCGATCATCGCCAAGCTGCGCCGCGCACCACGCGTCTCGCATGTCTTCATCGCTGAAATCGAAAGTTATTCGAAGCTGTTGTTCATCACCGACGCGGCCATCAACATCACGCCCGACCTCGAAACCAAGAAACAGATCCTGCAGAACGCCATCGACCTGGCTCGATTGCTGGGCAACGCACAGCCCAAGGCCGCGGCGCTGTCGGCCATCGAAGTCGTCAATCCGGCGATCGCCTCGACTGTCGATGCCGCCTGTCTGGCCAAGATGGCCGAACGCGGACAGATCAGGCATGCACTGGTGGACGGTCCGCTGGCTTTCGACAACGCCATCTCGGCCGAGTCGGCGCGCATCAAGGGCATCAATAGCCCGGTGTCTGGCGAGGTGGACATTCTGCTCACCCCTGATCTGGTCTCGGGCAACATTCTCTACAAGGATCTGGAATACCTTGCCGGCGCGCGCTTTGCCGGTATCGTGCTCGGCGCCAGCGTACCGGTGGTGCTAACCTCGCGCGCCGACCCCGAGGCCGTGCGGCTGGCCTCGCTGGCGCTCGCCCGCGTGGCGCATCATCGCGGAGAGTGTTCGAATGAAGAATAATCAGACGACCATCGAGCGGAATGAAACACACATCCTTCCGCCCATCGTCACTTTGACGCTCAACCCCAGTGTGGACGTCAGTTTTGATATCGATCATCTGATTGAAGACCAGAAAGTCCACGCAACCGAGAGCCGCTATGACCCGGGTGGCAACGGCCTCAATGTTGCCCGCGCCCTTGCTCATCTTCGCATTCCGGCCCATGCCTGCTGCGTGGTGGCAGGCGAAATCGGTGATCTGCTCGAGCGCCTTGTTACCCATAAGATTGAATACCCGCACTGTCTTCGCGTCGAGGGCGAAACGCGCATCAACGCCACACTGCAACAACAAGCGCCCCGTGCACAATTTGAAGTCAGCGGCATCGGGCCGAAACTCAGTGCGTTTACATTGCAGCAACTTATTGATGATGTGACCCGACTGGCGGGTGATGGCTATGCAATCCTCACCGGCTCCTTGTGCCCCGGCGTCGATCCGGGTTTTTATGCCGAACTGGCTCAGCAGCTGCGTTCGCAGGGAGCCCGCCCCATCATCGATGCACAGGGAGAAGCCCTGGTTCACGCCGTCAAGGCCCGACCGTTCCTGATCAAACCCAACCGATACGAACTGGAGCAACTGGTGCGGCGTCCGTTGCCAGAACTGGCCGATGTGAGTCGGGCTGCTTGTGAGCTGCAGGCCGGTGGCATCGATTATGTCTGCGTCTCACTCGGCAGCGACGGCGCCCTGCTGGTCGATGGCAAATACAAATATTACGCCCATGCACCCGCTGTACATGTCCACTCCACCGTTGGTGCGGGTGATTCCATGATTGCAGGCTTGATTACCGCGCTGGCGCGTGGCGAAGGCCCTGCCGAAGCATTGCGCCTGGGGCTGGCCTGTGGCAGCGGTACGGCAGAAAAGCCGGGGACGGGATTATTCGATTACAACCAGATGCAAACGCTTTTAAGACAGGTCGAGGTCGTGCGGATTACCGACTGCGATTTTTCTGCCTGAATGCGCGCCGTGGGACGGCATTCGCTTCCGGTACAAGTAGATCAACCTCAAAAGGATTTTATCGTTCATGGTGGTACTTCCCTTTGTTACTGAATCCACCAACTGATAGCTAGGCTGACCGCGCCTTATTTCACTCATCCCAACCAGGAGAACCGCCATGTCACTGCATTCGTTCAAACCCGCTGATGTGCCACCCACCGAACGCGCCCGCTATCTTGCCAACCTTGAACGCGCAACCCAAGGTAGCGGACGGCTCATGCTCATGGCCGGTGACCAGAAGGTCGAACACCTGAACGATGACTTCGTCGGTGCAGGCGTGGCCGAAGAGGACGGTACGCCCGAACATCTGTTTCGTATCGCCGCCCAAGCGCGAATCGGTGTTTTTGCGACGCAACTCGGTCTGATCTCCAGCTACGGGCCTGATTTCCCCGATATTCCCTATCTCGTGAAACTAAATGCCAAAACCAACCTTGTCCCGACGACGAGTGCCGATCCATACAGCCACCAGTGGCATGACGTTGAGCAGGTTGTGCGCCTGCGCGAAACATCGGGGCTTAATATTGCCGGTGTCGGTTATACGATCTACCCCGGCAGCCTTTATGAGGGCAATATGTTCGCCGAAGCCGCGCGGATTATCTCCGAGGCGCACCAGCACGGTTTGCTCGCTGTTATCTGGGCCTATCCACGCGGCCAACACGTTGCCGATGAATACGACCCTCATCTGATTGCCGGGGTCGCTGGTATTGTGGCCTGTCTGGGGGCGGATTTCGTCAAGATCAACGCGCCGACGGGCGGCCCCACCGCACTGCGCGAAGCGGTGCGCGCCGCCGGACGGACGCGTGTTGTCTGTGCCGGAGGTGGCGAAACCTCCGCCGAGGATTTTTTGCGTCGCCTTCACGCCCAAATTAACGAAGCGGGTGTCGCTGGCAGCGCAACCGGCCGCAACATACACCAACGCCCGCTCGATGAAGCCGTGCGCCTGTGCAACGCCATCAGCGCCATCGACTTTGACAATGCCAGCATCGACGACGCTCTGCGCATCTACAGGGGAGCCTGACCACCATGGCCGCTCCGCTTTCGCCGCATAAAACCAAGATCGTCTGTACCATTGGCCCGGCCTCGGACAAGCCTGCCATCCTCACCCGCATGATCCGCGCGGGCATGAGCGTGGCGCGTCTTAACCTTGCGCACGGCGATTTGCACGGTCACGCGGCCACCATCGCACGACTGCGCAAAGCCAGTGCGCAGGCCAACCGACCCATTGCCATTCTTGCCGATCTACCCGGCCCCAAGCTGCGCATCGGCAAGCTCTCCCCCGATCCACTGCGCCTGAACCACGGCCAGCACTTCACGCTGACGACCGAACCTGTCGATGGCGATACGCAGCGGGTGAGCGTTCCGGATTTTCCCGAGTTACCGCAAGCTGTGCGCGTTGGCGAATCGATTTTTCTCAATGACGGTTTTATCCAGCTAAAAGTACGCGAAATTGCCGTACAGCAAGTGCATTGCCGCGTCGTCGTCGGCGGAGAATTGCGCTCGCACAAGGGGTTGAACATCCCGCATCTGCACGTCCCTCTGCCAGCTTTTACCGAACGAGATCAGACCCTGCTCGCATTCGCCTGCGAACAGCAGGTCGATGCCATCAGCATCTCCTTCGTTCAGACTGCTGCCGATGTTGAACGTGTGCGACGCGAAGCCGAAGCACTCGGTGCGGCGCCCTACCTGATTGCCAAGATCGAACGCGCCGATGCGCTGGCACATATCGACGCCATCCTTGAAGCGGCCGATGGCTGCATGGTCGCGCGGGGCGACCTGGGTGTGGAGACGCCCATCGAGGCAATTGCGATCACCCAGAAATATTTGATCCACAAGGCCAATGCAGCAGGCAAGCCCGTGATCACCGCCACGCAAATGCTCGAATCCATGGTCGAATACAGTCGCCCCACGCGGGCCGAGGCCACCGACGTGGCCAACGCCGTGTTGGATGGCACCGATGCCGTCATGCTTTCCGAAGAATCCGCCATTGGCAGCTACCCCGTTGAAGCGGTCAAAATGCTCGGACGCATCGCGCAACGGGCGGAGGCCGCACGATGCGAACAGCCGCCCGAATTGCCATCGGTCACACGCCGCGGCGCACACCCGAGTATCGAGGATATCGTTTCACTCAACGTCGTCACTGCCGTCCGGCATCTGCACGCGCCTTTTGTATTCACCCCCACCGAAACCGGCGCCACCACGCGGCGCATTGCCCGTTTTCACCTTCCATCATGGATCGTCGCCCTGTCGAACCATCACACCACCTGCCAGCGGCTGCTGTTCAGCTACGGTGTGCACCCGGTATATAGCGCCGACGACACCCGCGACTGGCAGGATATTGCCTGTGACTGGCTGCAAGCGAACAAGCTTTCCACGGGGCCGCTTATCTTCACCCAAGGGCCATCACGCGGCCATCCGGGCTCCAC
>NZ_JAQTTX010000005.1:45634-71507 GCF_028710545.1 Halothiobacillus sp.
CCGCCAAGGCATCGAAAACGGACACTTTGAATGCCATGCCTCAAACAGAGATGAACTTGAACCGCAGTCAACACTCATAAATCAACTCATCGCGGTTTTTTGCCGCGAGGGCCACCGGAGGTACATATCCATGGCACATCGCACACCATCTGCGGCATACCCACAAACGCCGACCAAAAAGGACTATAAGCATGAATTGCATGGTCTGCAGGTCGAGTTGGTCAAACTGCAAAAGCATTTCATCGCCCGGGGCGAACGTATTCTGGTCATCCTTGAAGGGCGGGATAGTGGCGGCAAGGACGGCACCATCAAGCGCATCATCCAGCACCTCTCGCCACGCGAAACGCGGGTGGTCGCGCTGGGTAAACCGTCCGAACGAGACCGCACGAGCTGGTACTTCCAGCGCTATGTGCCGCACTTGCCGTCGGCCGAGGAGATGGTGCTGTTCAACCGCAGTTGGTACAACCGTGCCGGTGTCGAGCGGGTAATGGGTTTTTGCACCGACGCCGAGTACGAGGAATTCATGGAGACCGTGCCAGCCTTCGAGCAGATGCTGATCCGCTCCGGCATTCGCCTGTTCAAGTACTACCTCGATATCAGCAAAGATGAGCAGAAAAAACGCCTCGCCGCCCGCCGCACCGATCCGCTCAAGCAATGGAAGATGAGCCCGATCGACGCCGTGGCGCAAAAACACTGGGGTGACTACAGCGCAGCGCGCAACGAGATGTTTGCACGTACGCACAGCGCGCTGGCGCCTTGGACTGTGGTACGCGCCAACGACAAGAAGTTTGCCCGTCTCAATCTGATCAAGGATTTGCTCGAACGACTGGATTACGCCGACAAGGATCATGCGCTGATCCGTCCTAATCCCGACATCGTCTTTACCTACGCCGAAGCCTACCTCGATAACGGAATGATCGCCCCCTGATGATCCTGGATATGCAGATCGCTTCCCGAGCACCACTGCCAAAAGGGCAAGGAGTCCACAATGATCAAGAGCATTGATAGTCAACAGGTCGAAAAACTGGGCATAGACGATGTGTTCAAGCAACTCGGCAGCACCCCTCAAGGACTCGCCTCGGCTGAAGCTCAGCAGCGTCTGACGCAGTTCGGCCGTAATGCGTTGGAAGAGAAAAAAATCAGCCCGCTGCAGCGTTTTTTGAGCTATTTCTGGGGGCCGATCCCGTGGATGATCGAAATCGCCGCCATTCTCTCCGCGCTGGTTCAACACTGGGATGACTTCACCATCATCCTCGCCCTGCTGATCTTCAACGCGGGGATCGGCTTCTGGCAGGAGTTCAAGGCCGCCAACGCCCTGGATGCGCTCAAGAGTCAGCTCGCGCTCAAGGCGCGCGTGCTGCGCGATGGTCAATGGCGAGAAGTGGACGCCGCCGAACTGGTGCCGGGCGACGTCATCCGCCTCCGGCTGGGCGACATCATCCCAGCCGACACCAAGCTGGTTGAGGGCGAATATCTGGCGGTGGATCAATCCGTGCTCACCGGCGAATCGCTGCCGGTAAACAAGAAACCCGGTGAGGTCGCCTATTCCGGCTCGGTGGCCAAACAGGGCGAGATGATCGCCGTGGTCACCGCCACTGGGGGCGATACCTTCTTCGGCAAGACCGCCAAACTGGTCGAAGACGCCGGTGCCGTCTCGCACTTCCAGAAGGCCGTGCTGGCCATCGGCGATTACCTCATTTATCTGAGTCTGGCGCTGGTGGCTGTGCTGATCATCGTGCAACTGTTCCGCCATGCGCCGCTGCTCGATCTGGTGCAGTTCGCGCTGATCCTAACCGTCGCCTCGATCCCGGTCGCCATGCCGGCGGTATTGTCGGTGACCATGGCGGTCGGCGCGCTCGCCCTGTCGAAAAAGAAAGCCATCGTCTCGCGTCTGCAATCGATCGAGGAAATGGCTGGCGTGGACATCCTCTGCTCGGACAAGACCGGCACGCTGACTCAAAACAAGCTCACACTCGGTGATCCAGCGGTGTTCCAGGCTACGGACGCCCAAGCGCTGATCCTTGCCGCCGCGCTGGCCTCAAAGGCCGAAGACAAGGACGCCATCGACCTGGCTGTTATCGGCGGCCTGAGCGACGCCAAAGCGCTGGATGGCTATACCCAGATCGGCTTCACTCCCTTCGACCCGGTAAGCAAACGCACCGAGGGACAAATCAAGGGGACCGACGGCAAAGCATTCCGCACCACCAAAGGCGCGCCGCAGGTCATCATGGAACTGGCCAGGCTGAGCGGCGATGAAGCCACGCGCGCCAATCAACTGGTCGATGATTTTGCCGCCAAGGGTTACCGCACGCTTGGCGTGGCGCGCTCGGACGACGAGGGCAAAACCTGGACGTTCCTCGGCATCCTGCCGCTGTTCGACCCACCGCGCGAGGACTCCGCCCAGACCATCCGGCATGCCATTGAACACGGCATCGAGGTCAAGATGGTCACCGGCGACAATGTCGCCATCGCCCGCGAGATCGCCGGTCAACTCGGCATGGGCAAGAACATCCAGCCCGCCACCGAACTATTTGTCGGCGACAGCGCCAATGCCCCACCCGACGCTGCCGAACGGATCGAAACGGCCGACGGCTTTGCCCAGGTCTTCCCGCAGCATAAATACGGCATCGTCAAAACACTGCAGAACCGCGGCCATCTGGTCGCCATGACCGGTGACGGCGTCAACGACGCTCCCGCCCTCAAGCAGGCGGATGTTGGCATCGCCGTCTCCGGCGCCACCGACGCCGCGCGCGCCGCCGCCGACCTGATCCTGACTGCGCCGGGTTTATCCACCATCGTCAGCGCAGTCGAGGAAGCCCGGCGCATCTTCGAGCGCATGAACTCATATGCGATCTACCGCATCGTGGAAACCATTCGCATCATGTTCTTCGTCGTGCTGGCGATGATCGTGTTCGACTTCTACCCGATCACCGCGATCATGATCATCCTGCTGGCCTTCTTCAACGACCTGCCGATCATGGCCATCGCCTACGACAACACCTGGCTCGATCCCAAGCCGGTGCGCTGGAACATGCACCGTGTGCTGACCGTCTCGACGGTGCTCGGCCTGATCGGGGTTGTGGAAACCTTTGGTCTGCTCTGGATCGCGAGGGAATGGATGCATCTGTCGATCGACCAGATCCAGACCTTCATCTTTCTCAAGCTGGCCGTCGCCGGACACCTCACGCTGTTCGTCGCCCGCACCCACAAACCGTTCTGGAGTCGGCCGTTCCCGTCGCCGCTGCTGCTGTGGTCGGCCATCCTCACCAAGGTGCTGGCAACGCTGTTCGTGCTTTTCCCGTTCGGCCTCATCACGCCGATCGGCTGGAGCGACGTGGCACTGATCTGGGCTTACTGCATCGTGTGGATATTCATCGAGGACTGGGCAAAGCTTGCGGTATACAACCGCTTCAACCGCTCTTCACCTCGTCATCGCAGTTTTCTTGGAAATTTGAACACCCCCCTGCACCCCCATGCCGACCTACGAAAGCCCCGCACCTGAAGACCAGTTGCCTCTGAACGGACGCAAAAGAAAAAATTTACCCCCTGCCCTGATCACCCCAACCAAACACCTGGCGGAGAGATGAAAAATGACGTTCACAATTAACCGACTCCATGCCCGCGAGATTCTGGATTCCCGCGGTAATCCGACCATCGAGGTTGAATGTCACCTTGCCGACGGGCTGGTTGCGCGGGCAGCGGTACCATCGGGTGCCTCGACCGGCCAAAGAGAAGCGGCTGAACTGCGTGATGGTGATCCCGCACGTTTTGGGGGCAAGGGCGTTAAAAATGCCGTCAAGCATGTCCACGAGACCATCGCCCCTGTGCTGATCGGGCAGGATGCGCGTCACCAGGCGGCCATTGATGCGATGATGATCGAGCTCGATGGCACCGAAAACAAATCAAAACTGGGCGCCAATGCCATCCTTGGCGTCTCTCTGGCCGTTGCACGAGCAGCGGCCATGGCATCGGGTTTGCCGCTCTATCAGTATCTTGGCGGGCCCGGTGCCACACGCCTGCCCGTGCCGCACATGAACATCATGAATGGTGGCGTTCACGCGCATTGGCAGGGTGCCGATTTTCAGGAGTTCATGATTGCACCCTATGGCGCGAATACATTGCGCGAAGCGGTTGAATGGGGCGCGGAGATTTATCATGCCCTGCAATCATTGTTACAAAAGAAAGGGTTATCGGTTGGTGTTGGCGACGAGGGTGGTTTTGCCCCGCACGTATCCAGTAACAAGGCACCGATCGAACTGATCCTTGAGGCCATATCAGCCGCCGGATTGCGACCGGGTGCGGATGTCGGTATCGCCATTGATCCTGCATCCAGCGAGTTTTTCAAGGACGGTCAATACCACTTGCGCGCGGAGAATCGTACGCTTGATCCGGCGCAAATGGTTGAGTATTACACGCGCTTGATCACAGACTACCCCATCGCCCTGCTTGAAGACGGCATGGCCGAAAACGACTGGTCAGGCTGGAAGCAGCTCAATCAGGCAATTGGGGGACAAATCGAACTGGTTGGGGATGATATTTTCTGTACCAATCCGACGATTATTGCCAAGGGGATTGAGGAAGATATTGCCAATGCGGTATTGATCAAGCTCAACCAGATCGGCACCCTCACCGAGACCATCGCTGCGACGCGTCTGGCGCGGGATCATGGTTGGGGCGCGTTTGTCTCGCACCGGTCGGGGGAAACCATCGACAGTTTCATTGCCGACATGACGGTCGCCCTCGATACCGGCCATCTCAAAACCGGCGCCCCCGCACGCGGGGAACGTGTTGAAAAATACAACCAGCTCATGCGCATCGAAGAAACGCTAGGCAGCGCCGGACACTATGCGGGCAAGACAGCCTATGTGCGCCCCATCCGGTTTTAGTATCGAAACCTTATGCTGCACGAGGTTGAAAAAAATCGAACCATAATCCGGTGAACTCACCGTCTTGGATTAAACCAAGAATGACTTTGATGCCGGTCGTCATCGAGGCATATCCGCACCCATCGGGCTGGCTTCGCTCTGTAGCGACGCAATCAGCGGGCAGGAAACACTCCCCTTCCGTGCATGGCAGGCGCAAACAAGCGCGGACAGTACGGATTCCATGCGAGACAAGTCCGCTATCTTCTCGCGCACATCTTGGAGCTTATGCTCGGCCAAGCGGCTGGCTTCGTCGCAATGCGTGCCGTCCACAAGGTGCAGCAGTTCGGCGATTTCGCTCAGGCTAAAACTCTGCGCCCAAACCTTTACCAAGGACGTGAAGCAGCTATCCTGCTGCGCCGGGTGAGACGAATCGACTTTTCAGGCGTGAGCCCAAGCTGACGTACGACTATGACTTGATAATAAGATTAACCAAGCATGATCAATATACCTGGTCAGCACGAACACCCATCAGGGAAAATCCTTGAACGGATTGTCATCTTCGAGTCCTTTTTTCTTTCGTTTAGCAACAATGACTGCAGCCAGGCCTGCCCCGATAACCCATCCAAGAAAGCGATTTAAATCGACTAGTACAGGGCTAGGTAAATGTATCTCAGAAGACGCCCCCATCAATTCGTGGATCAGATCCGCGTCAAGATCTGCCTGAATAAGGAATGAGAAAAAGATAGCCGGAACCAAGACAACAACCCATGAGACCCAGTGGTTTTTTGTCGCGGCCCAAGCCAGCCGAAAAAAGACCGCACCAATCACGCCGGTCAGCAAGAACTCAATGATCAATACTCTCAGCATATGCCACCTGATTTTAAAGCCAACCATGCATACCTGAATTTTCCATAAAGCTGGCATAAAATCAGTTAACTGATTGGAACGGATATGACTCCTGAACAAACAATCCCTAAACACTAACAACACTTTCTGATGACGAACTCTACTCCTGTCCAGCTTCATTCTGAAATTTCAACGATTTTTCCACTCGCATCGATTTTGAAGGGAACGGGAGGTTCAGTGCGGGTCAACGGTAATACGACCGACTTATTGTTGGTGGCACCGGTGAACATACGCTTGAGATCGGCAACGACTTCATTGCGCAGTTTTCACGACATATCATTCAAGCTGTGCCGCACGCCTTAAAACCTCAGATCAACGCTTCATCAGATCAGATCAGATCAGATCAATCGAGCTGAGCAAGCCACTCTTGGATTTGATTTTCATCAAGGGCCTCTGAGCAAACAGACCACATGGCCGACACCCTGATGAATCGAGCTATTATTTTGGAATTCTGCGGATATTGCGCTTGGAAATCCTGCTGGAGATTCATGTGGATCGTTGCCAGAGTGGTAAAAAAGTTGCATCAAAAAATGCATCCCTTATCCACAAAAAGGCACAAAAAAAACCGCACAAGGCGGCTTTAATTCGGTTCAATATTGTTTGATCGATTTTTTTAAAATCAACAACTTATTTGGTGGCTATAGGTGGACTCGAACCACCGACCCCAGCATTATGAGTGCTGTGCTCTAACCGACTGAGCTATATAGCCGAAAACAGGTGGCGCATATTAGCCGCCATTAGTGAGCGCGTCAATACGCTCCCGTAACAAAAACTGACTTATCGAGCCTATCCAGTACACCGCTCCAAATCTAAATCAAACGGGCAGGCTTATTTGGTCCGAACAGTCTCAAAAAACTGAATAACTCAGCCAACAAAAAACCCGCTGTTCACGGGTTTTTTGCTTGATACATATGGGGTGACCGATGGGGTTCGAACCCACGACAACCGGAATCACAATCCGGGACTCTACCAACTGAGCTACGGCCACCATTGTTTGAATGAGCGCGTTTGGCGCGCCCGGCAGGACTCGAACCCGCTACCCTCGGCTTAGAAGGCCGATGCTCTATCCGGATGAGCTACGGGCGCAAGTGATGCAAATTTGGTCGGAGTGATAGGATTTGAACCTACGACCACCTGGTCCCAAACCAGGTGCGCTACCAGACTGCGCTACACTCCGAAGCAAGGCTCAAAGCCTTACAGTATCTTGTTTCCCCAGGATGCACCCGGATCACAAGAAGCGCGCATATTAGGCATCCGTACAAGGATTGTCAACCGTAAACTTGGCCAATTAGCCATTAACGGAAAAATGGTTCATGACCGTGTTCAGGAGCCAGCCCGGATCAGGCCACCCAGCCCTCGCTCCTCAAGCGCCAGGGAGAGCATGGCCCGAATTTGAACCGGACGACTGCACTCGAGAGCTGCAAAGAGCAATTGCCGTGCATCGGCCTGCTTGAAGCTTTGAATTACCCATTTAATCCGAGGCAATGATCCCGCGCTCATCGAGAGCACGTCGATACCCATCCCGAGGAGCAATACCGCACCCATCGGGTCGCCCGCCAACTCGCCACAAACCGTGACCTCCCGCCCCAGCAGGTGCGATGCATCAACCACTTCAACGATTGCGCGCAGTACGGCAGGGTGCAACGCATCATAACGAGCAGCCACACGCTCATTATTGCGGTCGATGGCCAGAATATACTGCGTCAGATCATTGGTGCCGATGGATAGGAAATCCACCATGGCTGCGATGATATCGATCTGGTATACCGCAGATGGCACTTCAATCATGACACCGATGCGCGGAGTGGAAATCGTCTGCTCCTCTTCCCTCAATTCATTCAGCGCCTGGAAGATGTACTCTTTTGCCGTTTCCAATTCTTCAACGGAACCGATCATGGGCAGAAGGATGCTGAGATTATCCAACCCGATGGAAGCACGTAGCATGGCCCGGATCTGCGTGAGGAAAATTTCGGGATGATCCAGCACCAGCCGAATGCCGCGCCACCCGAGGAACGGGTTATCTTCCTTGATCGGGAAATAGGAAAGCGGCTTGTCTCCACCGACATCCAGTGTCCGCAGTACCACCTCCTTTCCTCTGAAGGTTTCAAGCGCTTCCCGATAGATCGCCGCTTGGTCCTCTTCACCTGGAAACTGTTTGCGGATTTGAAATGGAATTTCCGTACGGTAGAGACCGATACCTTCGGCACCCACCGTCATCGACGGGGCCATATCGGCCAACAAGCCGATATTGACGTACATCCCCATGCGAAAACCATCGAGCGACTGTGCAGGCAGGTCACAAAGTGCCTTGAGGCCGGCCGTAAGTTGCGCTTCTTCCTGCGCGAGGCGCGAAAGCTCTTGCCGGAAAGAGCCGACCGGACGAACGATCAACAACCCCCGGTAGCCGTCGACGACGACTTCCTGGCCATTCAACGACACGATAGGCAAATCCGACACACCCATCGCAGCGGGAATACCCAATGCACGCGCCAGAATGGCCAGATGCGATGAACCCGTACCACTGCTGGATACAATCCCCACCAACCGATCGGTCGGGATCTCGGCCAGATGGGATGCCGAAAGATCCCGCCCGATAAGAACGATGCGCTCGGGCAGATCTCGCTCATCTTGTGTACGCGCCCGCAGCTTCACCAGAATACGGGTGCCGAGATCACGTACATCCTGCGCACGTTCGCGCAGATACGGATCACTCATGTGTTCAAATACTGCCGCGTGCTCGCGCACCGTGTCTCTGAGTGCCGCCGAGGCCGACATCCCCGCTTGCACGCGAGATTCCATACTACCGATGAACGTGCTACTGCCGAGCATCATAATGAAGGCATCAAAAAGGATGTTTTCATCTGCATTGCCAGCGGCACGCGCGAAGTCCGCCTTGAGTTGGGCAAACTCGGAACGAACGGCATCTATTGCAGAGAGCAGTACCTGCCACTCAAGCGCAGGATCTTCGACGACTCTATCGGCAACACTTTCAAGATCGACAGAATTAAGTACGCTGACCGCCGTACCAAAGACAATGCCTGGTGAACCCGGCAAGCCTCGGGCAACGACAGCAGCACCCAAATCAGCCGCCGGATCCTCATGCTGAGACAACTCGCCGCTGACTTGAGCCTGTCTGATACCTGATGCCAATTGGGAAGCCAGCGTGACAAGAAACGATTCTTGATCCGACGAAAATTTCCGCCGCTCGATCGATTGCACAACGAGCACACCCAGCACGTCACCCCGGTAAATAATTGGCACACCAAGGAAGCCGTGGTAGAACTCCTCGCCAATATCGGAAACGAACTTGAATGCAGGGTGATCGGGTGCATTCTCCAGATTGACCAGTTCGGCTCGACGAGCAACCAACCCGACCAAGCCCTCATTTAAGGCAAGCGTGACCCGACCGATCATGGTCTTGTTCAAACCTTCCGTCGCCTGCAAGAGCAACCCCGCTTCCTGGGCCGGCACAGCTCGTGTCAGCACATAAACAGAGCAAACATCAACATTCAGTGCATCACGCACCCGCCGGGCAATCAAATCAAGAGCCGTTCGCAAGTCAACCGACTGCGCAACCTCGGTGACTATTCGACGCAATTCATCGAGCATGTACGGACTCCTTGTCCTGAGTTACTTCCTCTGCAATCAGCAGGGATTCGGGCGGTGTACCGGCATTTGCTGCCCCGGAAAGGAATAACATTGCTTCCTGGTAAACCGAACGCTTGAAGTAAATGACTTCAGGCAGAATCGACCAGTACGAACGCCACGCCCAGCCATCAAACTCTGGCTTGTCAGAAGCATTTAAATCAAAGGCTGACTCGGGGGAACGCAGACGCAACAGAAACCATTTCTGCTTCTGGCCGATACAGGTGGGGAATAAATGGCGCCGTATCATATTGCGTGGCAGGCGGTAACGAAGCCACCCGCAGGTCCAACTGATTACTTCGACATCTGTGGGTTTCAGGCCGGTTTCTTCTTGCAGCTCACGGTACATGGCGGCCAGGGGGCGCTCATCATCATTGATTCCCCCCTGAGGGAATTGCCATGAACGATGTCCGGCGCGCTTGCCCCAGAAGACTTCACCGGCCTGGTTAATTAAAATGATGCCGACATTCGGGCGAAATCCATCACGGTCGATCACGGTTATACTCAAATGCAAAAGGTCATACGCCAAAATGGGCAGGCCTACAGACGATACCATCTGCCGCCGCAGCCGAGGAGGAATTGACATATATCACGCCCCCGTCGGAATCTTGCAGTCATTTTCCACGGGTTGACCCTGTTTGGCAAAACAAAAAGCCAGGCTGGTTTAAAGTAATTTCACGGTCTGGAAAAATCCGTTTTCATTCCCCCGATTTTCACACTGAGGTACGAGATGCAACTGGCAATTTTTGATCTGGATAACACCTTGCTCGCTGGCGATTCAGACCATGCCTGGGGACAGTTTCTGGCCGATATCGGCGCGGTGGACAGCGAAGCATACGCGCAGCAAAACCAGATTTTTTATGAAGAATACCAGCAGGGAACGCTCGACATTGATGCATTTCTGCGCTTCTCACTTGCGCCCTTGGCGAAATACCCCATCGAGCAGTTGCATGCCTGGCGCGAACAGTTCGTGGCCGAAAAAATAGCGCCAATGGTGACGGATAAAGCCAAAAACCTGGTTGAACATCACCGCCGGCGCGGTGATGAGATGCTCATCATTACGGCAACCAATGCCTTCGTTACCCAACCGATCGCCGAACTGTTCGGCATTGAACATCTGCTCGCGACCCAACCAAGCATCAATGAGGGGAAATACACCGGAGGTTACGTTGGCACGCCGACCTTTCAGGCCGGGAAACAGACCGCACTGGCGCAGTGGCTGGAAGTGCGGCAACTGCAACCAACCAAAACCTGGTTCTACTCCGACTCGCGAAATGATCTGCCCTTGTTGAATGCGGTCGATCATCCTGTGGCGGTAGATCCGGATAAAGCACTGCGGGAATACGCCCTGAACGAAGGCTGGCCCATTATTTCATTGCGAGATTGAACACCGACTCACTGCCCGGAAGGTGTGGTCGATCATCTCGATGGAAATGATCGGCCACACCGGGTGAATCAGGCCGTTGGTAAGGTAACGCCACGCTGCCCCTGATATTTGCCGCCACGATCCCTGTATGAAGTTTCACACTCTTCATCCGATTCCAAAAACAGCATTTGGGCGACGCCTTCATTGGCGTAAATGCGCGCCGGCAATGGCGTCGTATTCGAAAACTCAAGGGTGACATGACCTTCCCATTCCGGTTCGAGCGGGGTCACATTCACGATAATCCCGCACCGGGCATAGGTGGATTTACCCAGGCAAATAGTCAGCACCTTTCGTGGAATACGGAAGTATTCGATCGTTCGGGCCAAGGCAAACGAGTTTGGCGGAATAATGCAGACATCTGATTCGATGTTCACAAAACTACGCTCATCAAACGACTTCGGGTCGACGATGGTTGAGTTGATATTTGTGAACACCTTGAACTCGTTCGCACACCGCACGTCGTATCCATAACTGGACGTACCATATGAAATCAGACGATTGCCCTGTTCGCCTCGCACCTGTTGTGGTGCGAAAGGCTCAATCATGCCGTGCTTTTCAGCCATTTCACGAATCCAGCGATCCGATTTAATACTCATGCCACCTATCCCCGTCATCCATTGCAATGCAGGCGCATTTTGGTGTTGACGGCGTGCCTTGTCCAGTCAGATCTCGTCCATCCCCGTGGCCAGACTAGCCGCGCGCTCCGAAAAGATACCGCTCCTTCTTTTCTTTATCAGGGACAGGTTCTGACTTTGGTGCGGGCTTGTTTGCAGCATCAGGTGTTGTTGGTGTCTCAAGAAGACCGAGATAATCAGAAACCTGCATGGACAATACGAGTAAATCTTCGTCTTCGCACTGATCGGCTGTTTTTAAAATAGCCATCGCATACTCCCTATCAGCCAAAAAACGATAGGTGTCGACCTTAACGCTCAAAACACGCAACAATTTGAGCTTGAAGCGCGCCATCAATTGCATTAACTCGGCTTCCATTCGCCCTCCTTTATTCGTGTCAACTAATCTTCGAAGTCATACGAACACCAAAGCAAACTATGGGCCAATAAACCCATCCTATTGATTGATATGAAATGAAATTTTTTCGAGGTCACGACAACCCACGCAATCGCACCGAAAAAGGGAGCTCAAATCGCCTGATGCACACAAAATGCCCTGCAGAATATTTAAAGGGCACCTCGAAAACCGTCACATACTGACGCCAGCTCGGTGTTTCGGAGCAATCAGGCAGCACAGCGGGGTCTTCGAGCCGACTTGAGATGCTCACCCGATGATAAAATCAGACGCGGCCCCATCATCCCGTATACTCTCACGTGACATTCGGAGGAATCGACATGCACCTGATCAAGAACCATCTTTTTAAATCCCTGATAATCGGTGTCAGCCTTGCACTGATCACCGGCACCTTATCCGGATGCGCCAACAACCCATCTGCATCGAACACAACTGGGGGCGTTCAAACAAACACCGCCACCAACGACAACAACAGCTATAACGAATATGAAACCACAAATGAAGCCGTAAACTTCCTCGGCGGGTCGGCGGAAGCGATTGCCAAGCTCATGGACAAGGCATTCGCCGACTATGGAAGACCGAATGCATATATCAAAGGTGAAGAAGCCGGTGGCGCTATCGTTCTGGGCGTTCGTTACGGCAAAGGTGAATTGGTCACCAAGTCCGGCCAACGTACGACGGTGTATTGGCAAGGGCCTTCCGTGGGCTGGGATTTTGGCGGGGATGCCGGCAAAGTGTTCATCCTCGTATACAACCTGCCGCAAACAGACCTGATCTTCCAGCGATTTGCCGGCGTCAATGGTTCACTTTATTTTGTGGGCGGTTTAGGCATGGATTATCTGCGTTCGCAGGATATTGTGGTCGCACCCATCCGAGTAGGCGTGGGCTTGAGATTAGGCGCATCGGTTGGTTACATGCAATTTACCAGAGACAAGTCGTACAATCCTTTTTAGGGAACCTCTGATTGAATCCCTCGTGAGCCGAGTTGCTGATCCAAAAGCCGCAAAACGAGGCAGAGGCCGCAGGTCGTAGTTTACGCTACGATGCCAAGGCCGATAACGAAGTGTTGCGGCTTTTGGGCGGCAACCCGCATGGGACGGGCTTTTGAGGGCGATTTACGCGCAGCTGGCGGAAGCCCGCTGTGTTGCGCCGCTCACGAATGGAATAACCATTAACGCGGGCTTGCGCCTGCTTCGCATTAAGCTGGCGCAAGCCCGTTTCGCGCCGCGCCTTGCGACTCATCCCTCAAAAGCCCGTCTCGGCCACGAAGGATTCAATCAGAGGTTCCTTAGGTAATACCTGTACAAAAGCAGACCTTCCCTCATTGAAGAGGGAAGAGTTGGGCTTGACTATTTCTTCTTGGCGCGCGCCGCGCTACTGATTCCGTAGATCACCAAAGAATAGTCTGTCAGGTCAAAGTCATACTGCTGGGCAATGGCGGCAATACGTTCCTGAATAACCGGATCATGAAACTCTTCGACCAGACCGGTTTTGATACAAACCAGATGGTCGTGGTCACCTTTTGAAATCAGCTCGAAAACAGATTTTCCACCTTCGAACTGATGCCGCTTGAGAATATCAGCACCTTCGAATTGAGTAAGTACTCGATACACGGTAGCCAGGCCAATATCTTCTCCGCGGTTCAGCAGCTCCTTGTATACGTCCTCGGCACTCATGTGCCAATCAGGATTGCTTTCGATGATTTCCAGAATTTTAACGCGGGGCAAAGTGACCTTGAGCCCTGCTTTCTTCAGATCGTTCTGTTCCAAAATATACCTCTGCCCCGAAAAAATACTCATGGATTTAAGTCAGGATTGTACCTGATTCTTCTGCCGACACGCTGGTTTAGAACACGCCAAGCAATTATTCTCCGTGAACATCTGGAACAAACACCCTGTACTTGCGTATGATTGCCGGACTCTTGATAGAACCAAACGTAAAAAAACATGCAACACAAACCATTGACCACCGGCCGCGCTCTGCGCGCCCTACCAATCCTGACCTTGCTTTCCCTCTCGCTGATGGGCTGCTCTTCAGTGTACGTACCCAGTTTTATCAAGGTATACCAACCGGATATTGCTCAGGGCAACATTCTTGAGCCGGAGCAAGTCGCCAAAATTCAGGTCGGCATGAGTGCAGCTGAGGTCAACCAGATTCTCGGCACACCCGCTTTACGGGACATTTTCCACCGCAACCAGCGCGAAACCTATGTCTTCTACGACAAACGCGGCAAGAGAAAAGCTTTCCAACATACCCTGGTTATCTTGTATGACGCCAATGGCCGGGTAGCGAAAATCGAGCAAAGTGGCGACCCTCTGACACAAGCACCGGCGCAAGATATTCCAGAGGCTTTGCGCAACCCCAAAAAGACTGCCGATCAAGCACCCCCAACCACGGATACCGAAACGAACAGCGGTGCACCCAATCCCTATTCGTTGACGGCTCCGGCCGCATCGACCCCGTCATTAGGCGGCGGTGCCCCATTGGAACCGACCGCTCCTGCTCTTTCGCAGTAAGCGCCAGTCTCCAGACTTTTAGGGAAGCATCGTGACTGCACCACGACTCTGGCTCTTTCTGGGAATTGCAAACGCGCTGCTGGCTGCGATCTTGGCCGCGGCGGGTGCTCATGGCCCGATGGCACCCACTACGCCGTTTCTGCAACATATTCTTTCTACAGCCAGCCTGTTTCATTTCATTCATAGCCTGGCGATGATTCAGTTCGGGCTCTGGTTGGCGCAAAACCCGAATCACAACAATGTCACTGGCATATTCTTTCTGACCGGCACTGTTCTGTTCGTTGGCAGCCTGTATGCATTGGTATTCACCACGATTACGCTCCCCGGTCTGCTGACGCCCGTCGGCGGCGCACTATTGATGCTCGGTTGGCTGACCTGGGGTGTGCAGGTCGTTTTACCTGGCAAAAAGCCCCCTTACAAGCAGAACTAAAACGCCAATAAACGCATCAAGAAAACAAACCGGGACTGCCATCGATTCGCGCATGTTCAACCTGCCACGCACACAAATCTGTAAAACCCGGAAAAAAGAACCCGGTTTCGGGTAATATTCACCCTTTGCGCATAACTTAATTTGAGTAACCATGACACAGTCCAGCTTTGAATTCGATGATCTGATCCGCTGCGCCAAAGGCGAAATGTTTGGCGAAGGTAACGCCCAGTTGCCGCTTCCACCGATGCTGATGTTTGATCGCATTGAGCGGATTGCAAAGGACGGTGGCAAGTTCAGTAAAGGCGAGATGATTGCAGAACTTTTGATCAAACCGGATTTGTGGTTCTTCGGCTGCCATTTTGAAGGCGACCCGGTGATGCCCGGCTGCCTTGGCCTTGATGCCATGTGGCAGTTGGTCGGCTTCTATCTTGGCTGGAGCGGCGGCAAAGGTCACGGTCGCGCACTTGGTGTGGGTGATGTGAAATTTTCAGGACAAGTTCTGCCCGACAACCAGAAGATCACCTATCAAGTTGACATCAAGCGAATCATCATGCGTAAACTGACCATGGGGATCGCAGATGCCCAAATGTCCGTCGATGGTAAAATCATCTACGAGGCCAAGGATCTTCGTGTTGGCCTGTTTACCAATACACAAGCATTGTCGGAGTAAACCATCATGCGCCGCGTCGTCATTACTGGCATGGGGATTGTTTCCAGCATTGGGAACAATCAGAAAGAAGTACTCGACTCATTGAAAAATGGTCGTTCAGGTATTGAAATCAACCCGGAGCAAGTCGAGCGGGGTTTCCGGTCGCATGTTGCCGGAACATTGAAAATCAATCCCGAAGATCAGATTGATCGCAAGCTTTTTCGTTTCATGGGTTCAGCAGCCGCTTATACCTACCTCGCCATGAAAGAAGCCATCGAGCAATCCGGGTTGACCCCGGAGCAGGTTTCCAACCCACGCGCGGGTCTGATCGTCGGTTCTGGTGGGTCGTCTTGCGCCAATATCGTCGAAACGGCCGATATCGTTCGCGAGAAGGGCGTGAAACGTGTTGGTCCTTACATGGTCACACGCACGATGAGCTCGACCACTTCCGCGTGTCTGGCGACACCGTTTGGCATCAAAGGCATCAATTTCTCCATTAGTTCGGCCTGCGCAACCTCTGCACACTGCATCGGCTCCGGGGTTGAGCAAATCCAGTTCGGCAAGCAGGACATCGTCTTTGCAGGCGGTGGCGAAGAGTTGCACTGGTCACAAACGGCGATGTTCGACGCGATGGGTGCCTTGTCGTCCAAGTATAACGACACGCCACATACTGCCTCCCGCCCCTTCGATGCCACCCGCGATGGCTTTGTCATCTCCGGCGGGGGTGGCGTGGTGGTTCTCGAAGAGCTCGAACACGCGTTGGCTCGAGGCGCGAATATCCTGGCGGAAGTTGTCGGGTATGGCGCCACGTCCGATGGTTACGATATGGTTCAGCCGTCCGGCGAAGGCGCCTTACGCTGCATGCAGCAGGCACTGTCTACCGTGGACACGCCGATTGATTACGTCAATACGCACGGCACCAGTACGCCTGCCGGCGATATGCGTGAGTTGGAATCATTGGCGAAGATCTTTCCGGATTACAAGCCGTATATCACATCAACCAAATCCCTGACCGGACACTCGCTCGGGGCGGCTGGCGCACAAGAAGCAATCTACTCACTGCTGATGATGCAGAACCGGTTTATTGCTGCCTCTGCCAACCTCAATGAAATCGACCCAAAAGCCGAGGGTGTGAACCTGCTGGCGAAAACGCTGGAAAACGTCAAGATCGATACCGTGCTGTCGAACAGCTTCGGTTTTGGTGGAACCAATGCCTCACTGGTAATGCGCCGCTATCAGGGTTAACCGGAGCACACGGTGCATTCGAGAAAACGCCGCACAGTCGGCGTTTTTTTTCATCTATTGATCAATCACACTGGCGAGCAGTTGCCGGGTATAGGCGTGACTCGGCGACTCAAACACCTGCGCGGTCGCCCCCGTTTCCACAACGATACCCCGATACAGAACCATCACGCGGTGGGCCATGGCCCGAACAACCCGCAAGTCGTGGGTAATGAACACATAGGTGAGTCCGAACTGCTCTTGCAGCGCGCGCAGCAGACCAAGGATCTGTTTCTGTACGGTTGCATCCAGCGCACTGGTCGGTTCATCCAGAATCAGGATACGAGGTTTTAGGATCAAGGCACGGGCAATGGCAATCCGCTGGCGCTGCCCACCCGAAAATTCATGCGGATAACGGTGCAGGCCCACACCGCCCAGTCCGACGGAGGCCATTGCCTCCTGCACTCGGGCCGCATATTCGTTCTTGCCCAAACGAGGCTCATGAACGCGCAGCCCTTCGCCAATCAATTCGCCAATGGTCATCCGGGGCGACAGGGAACCAAACGGGTCCTGAAACACGATCTGGATATGGCGGCGCAGCGGGCGAAACTCAGATTCACTCAGGTGCTCAACCGCCCTGCCCTCAAGCAGAATTTCTCCCCTTGAATGAATAAGCCGCAGCAATGCCAGCGCCAACGTGCTTTTTCCCGAACCCGATTCACCAATTACGCCCAATGTTTCCCCTGCCGATACAAAAAGATCAACATCCGTCAGGGCCTGGAAAGGAACCGTGGAGGATAACCACCAATAGCGTCGCTCACCCGGAGCGAATTGCCGAGGCTGCTTGAATTCAACATTGAGATTCCTCGCGCCAAGCACCACCGGGGCATCCATGGAAACGGCGGGCAAAGGCTCGGGCCCTGGCGTTGCCGCAAGCAGTTGCTGGGTATAGGGATGCTGCGGCGATGAAAAAATCTCACGCACATCACCTCGCTCGACAATCCGGCCCTGCTGCATCACGGCAACCGCATCGGCATAGCGTCGAACAAGATGCAGATCGTGCGTAATCAGCAGCAAGGCCATGCCCATCTCCTGCTGGAGCTCGGTCAGCAGATCCATCATCTGGCCCTGCAACGTCACATCCAGTGCCGTTGTCGGTTCATCGGCGATCAGCAATCTGGGGCGACAAACCAGCGCCATCGCAATCATGGCCCGTTGTCGCTGCCCACCTGAAAGCTGGTGTGGAAACACTTGTGCTCGTTGCTCAGGATCGGGCAAACGCACCCGCTCAAGCCATTCAATGGCACGGCGGTGCGCTTCTGCCCTCGTCAGCCCTTCATGCACAATGGCGACCTCGGCTATCTGCTGGCCGATGGTCTTCAAGGGGTTAAAGGCGGTCATAGGTTCCTGAAAGATCATGCCGATTTCACGCCCACGAATGCGGCGAAGGACTTGCTGGGGCATGGTCAGTACATTCTGGCCATCGAAGGTGATCGCCCCGGACGTGTATTGCAAATTATCCAGCAACCGTAGAACCGAAAGCGCGGTAATCGTCTTGCCGGAACCGGATTCCCCGACCAGCGCCATTCGCTGACCGGGCAACACGTCAAGACTAACCGCCGAAAGTACCGCTTCGCCGGGCGTGAAATGGGCGGTCAAATCGCGGATCGACAGCAACGCCCCGCCATCGGGGTGGGGATCATGCTGGCCCGATCCTAGGCGTGGGCATAGGTCATCACTCGAAAGAACGTCCGGTATCGGCTCAACTGACATACAAACTTCCTTCGACAACTAACCTTGCTTCAATAAATTTCAAGGCCAGTTTATCAGCCAAGACACGATGCCACCCCATAAATGGCGCAACAAGAAACTCACTTTTCCGGTACAGTCACGCGATTATTATCGAGAGAATACCATGACCGATTTAGCCTCCTCTGCACTATCCTGGCCGATCACCGTCGTGAGTGCGCCGGACATGCAGGCGCCTCTGGCAGAAGAAATACGCAGCCTGGTCGATGCCAAAGTATCCGACCGTCCCTTCGGTGTCCTGCTTGATGCCACACCAGAACAAGCCTATCGCATTGTCTGCGACAGTCTCATTGCGGGGCACGTGTATCTCACCCTGATTACGGGGCAGGCGGCCACGGCGGATGAACTTTATCGACTGGTGCAACAAATCGACTGGTCAAAGCATCTGGCGGCGGAAGGCTATTTCACCATCAGCGCGACGGGCTCGACCGATGCACTTCGCCACACAGGATTCGTCGCCACGCGCATCAAGGATGCAATCGTCGACCAGTTTCGTGAACGAACCGGCTCGCGACCGACGATCGACAGCGAACAACCCGACATCCGTTTGCATTGCCACCTGACGGCAAGTGGACACACCACGCTCTCGCTTGAACTCTCGAACGGCTCGCTGCATCGGCGTGGCTATCGCACCGATGGCGGGCTGGCGCCGCTGCGGGAAACACTGGCCGCGGGCATGTTGTGGCGCGCACGCTGGCCGCAACTGGTCGCTTCCGAAATCGACACGGGCGCCGCGCTATTTGATCCGATGTGCGGGTCGGGCACCCTGCTGATCGAAGCGGCCCTCCGCCTGACGGGCTTGCCGCAGAATTTGCGCGTTCAGCGCATCGGCTCAACTGGCTGGCTGGGTCACCGGGAGCAAGCCCAAAAGCAGGTGCTCGACAATCCACCCGAACGGATTGAGGGCATCGACAAGTTGACCTTGATTGGCCAGGACATCGATATCGAGCAGATCACTGCGGCACGCGCCAATGCGGAACGTGCCGGTGTTGATCATCTGATGGTTTTCCGCGAGGCGGATGCGTGGAAAGCCCCCTGCCCCCCCGAGTTTGAAGGCAAAACACGCGGACTGGTGGTGAGCAACCTGCCCTATGGTCACCGGCTGGACGTCGCCGGTGATCACATGAATGATCTCGGTAGCGAACCCAACTGGACGGCACTGACCGATCAATGGCAGCGCTGCTTCAATGGCTGGTATTGGGCCTTCTTGCTTCCGGAGGGTGAAGGGCAAAACTGGCCGCTGCGCTACGAGCGCGTATTCCCCATGGATCAAAGTGGTATTGCCATCAATATGATTCGCGGCAGTTTCGATGGCAAGGCCAGACGAGAAGCACCCGGCCCGATCGGGCTGGCCAATCGGTTATGTGCCGCAGCCGAACAGGCAAGAGCACTGGTCGATGCCGCACCTTTTGCCAATCGCCTGCAAAAAAATTACCGCCATCTGAAGAAACTGGCGGAACGTGAGGACTGGTGCTGTTTTCGCGTCTATGACGCCGATCTGCCGGACTTCAACTGTGCCATTGATCTGTATCGTGATGAGGCCGGTGAAACCTGGGCAGACATACAAGAATACCGGGCTCCGAACAAAATCGATCCGCAACTCGCCCGTGCACGCTTATCGATTATTGTCGAACAGGTCATCGAGAATCTCGGTCTGGCAGAAAACCATAGTGTGGTGCGGCAACGCAAGCGCCAGACCGGCACAGAGCAATATCAGAAGATCACACAGGAGCGTCTGGAACGCGTGGTTCACGAAGGCGGCACCCGCCTCTGGGTGAACCTCACCGACTATCTGGATACCGGACTGTTTCTGGATCACCGCATGGTACGCAACCACGTCGCGGAGCTGTCGCGCGGGAAAAAACTGCTCAATCTGTTCTGCTATACCGCTACCGCATCGGTTCGCGCCGCACATCAGGGCGCCAGTCGTACCGTTTCGATTGATTTATCGAACACCTATCTCGACTGGGCCGAGCGAAATTTTGCATTGAACAATCTCAAGGTGGGCACGGAACACAGCCTGATTCGCGCCGATGTGCTCGACTGGCTCGAACAGCGCAGCAATACCATCTATCAACCCGAACGATTCGATGTCATTTTCTGTGACCCGCCGACATTCTCCAACTCAAAAGCCATGCAGGACACCCTGGATATTCAACGAGACCATGAATTCATCGTGCACAGCTGCATGCACCTGTTGAGTGACGATGGCACTTTAATCTTTTCAAACAACCTAAAAGGCTTTACATTGTCACCCAAATTGCTGGATGAATTCAATATCAATGACTTATCAAGAAAAACATTGCCAGGTGACTTTGCCCGCACGCCAAATCGACGCAGTGTGTTCGAAATCCGGCATCGCGACGACGCATAACGCGACAATTGATGCGGGCGTAAGGAAACATCTACTGCCCGCATTGGGGGTGATTGTTTGCGCTGCATTCGGCCTTGGTGGTTGCGCCACACTCCCGAATGAAGATAGTAATCAGGCAAGCAATGGCTTAGGTTGGCTTAATGCCTCGACCCGAAGCGGGGACGAAAATTACTCCTTCAGGAACGGCACATTAAACCCGAAGCTTCCCTCGACACCGATCAAGGCCATCGATGACCCGAATGGGGTGCGGACTGCTGCAACCGAGGCCATCCTGCAGGCGATCAGCCAGCTTGGCACCGCCTATCAATGGGGCGGCACATCGAATAAAAAAGGATTCGACTGTAGCGGACTGACCAGTTACGTATACAAGAAGGCCGACATCGAACTGCCACGCACCGCACGTGACCAATACGCCTTTACTGAACGCATTGCACGCTCGCAGCTAAAGCCTGGTGACCTGCTGTTCTTCAAGATCCGCAGTCGCAAGATCGATCATGTCGGGATTTATGTTGGTGACAACCGCTTCATCCACGCGCCCAGAAAGGGCGAGCACGTTACATTCGCCCACCTGAACAACGCCTACTGGCGTAAGCATTTTGCCGGAGCCGGGCGCGTTCCGGGTGCGCGAAAATTCGATACTGCCGATCTAAATGCGTTGAACGCTCAATAGAACCGGGCACTCGATTGTTTCGCTGTCTTGCGGGTACTCTGTTGACGCCTTGATACCTGCAAACTTACTTCCCGCCGCTGATGACCCAACCGGTAATGCCGGTAAACGCCATCAGAAAACCGAGCGGTGCCAGCATCAACAGATCGAGAAACACCGAGTGGCTGCCGTCCTTCATCAGGAACATGGCACTGAAGCCGCCAATCACACCGATTGTGGTCATGATCGCACCCACCACGATCAACACCTTCGAAAACTGGCCGATACCCGATTTGGCATATTTAGGCTCAAAGCGATGCGGGTTTTCTACCCCAGGCTCGAATTCTTCCCTGGAATCGTCTTGTTGTGGATTCATGACCGTTTTCCTGCTCAAAATCAAAAAGGGTTATGTCTGTGACAGTTCTACCGCCGGTTTCGTTCAAGATACCACGATAGAGCGGCCCGATCTGATAGAATCACCGTTTCCTCCCTCAGTCTACAGGAGCTTTGCCGTGTTGGAATTTTCAGTCAAAAGTGGCGCACCGGAAAAACAGCGATCTTCCTGCCTGATTGTCGGCGTTTTTGAGGCCAGAAAATTATCAGATGCGGCAGAGACCATCGACAAGGCCAGCGATGGTCACCTCAGTGCCATTACCCGTCGTGGGGACATGGAAGGTGAACTGGGCGACACGCTGCTGATCCATGGGGTGCCGAACATTCAGGCCGAACGGGTTTTGCTGGTCGGGCTGGGCAAAGAGCGTGAATTTGACCTCAATGCCCTGAACAAGGCCACCACCGCGGCCGTCAAGGCACTGCACTACCGCGGCACGACCGAGTGCGTCAGCCACCTGACCGAAATCGACATCAAAGGGGTCGACTTCGAACAGATTCTCCGCCAAAGCGTACTGGCCATCGATGCCGCCGTTTACCGCTTCGACCAGTTCAAATCGACGCCGGAACCGGGACCACGCCGCCCGCTGCGCAAGGTCACCTTCATCACACCCAGTCGGCGCGGCCTGCTTGAAGCAGAAAACCACGTGCGCGAAGCCATGGCCATCAGCTCGGGGATTCATCTCACCAAGAATCTGGCCAACCTCCCACCGAACCTCTGCACACCAACCGCGCTGGCCGATCAGGCCCGCAAGTTGATGGAAACCCATCCGCACCTTGCTGTTGAAGTGCTGGATCAGTCCCGCATGGAAGCGTTGGGAATGAATGCCCTGCTTGCAGTCGCCAAGGGTAGTACGGAAGCACCCAAATTCATCATCATGGAACACATGGGCGGTCGTGATGACGAAGAACCCATCGTGCTGGTCGGCAAAGGGGTAACATTCGACACCGGCGGCATCTCGCTCAAGCCCGGTCTCGACATGGATCAGATGAAATACGACATGGCCGGTGCAGCGGCTGTCATCGGCCTGATCTCGATCGTGGCGGAATTGAAGCTGCCGATCAATGTCGTGGGTTTGGTGCCCACGGTGGAAAACATGCCCGACGGCAACGCATTGAAACCGGGCGACATCATCAAGAGCATGTCCGGTCAGACAATCGAAGTGTTGAATACCGATGCCGAAGGCCGACTGATTCTTTGCGACGCGCTCACCTATGCCAAACGCTTCAAACCCGATGTTGTCATCGACATGGCGACCCTGACCGGCGCCTGTGTCATCGCGCTGGGCCGCGTGCCGAGCGGATTGTTCAGCAATACCCGCGCTCTGGCCCAGGAAATCACCAAGGCCGGTGAAATCAGTCAAGACCGGGTGTGGGAACTGCCTTTGTGGGATGAATACCAGCCGCAGCTCAAGAGCAACTTTGCCGATATGGCAAATATCGGTGGTCGCGAAGGCGGTGCACTCACTGCGGCCGCCTTCCTATCCCGGTTCACCAAGGACTACCGTTGGGCACACCTCGACATCGCCGGCACGGCCTGGGTAACAGGCGATAACAAGGGCGCCACCGGCAGGCCGGTCGCGCTGCTTAGCGAATTCCTGCTCAAGCGAGCCAGAGCCAACGCCCAGAGCCAAATCAAGTAATTAAAGGCGTCAGGAATCAAGCATGTTCGGTCTGGATCGGAGGCGTCCGCCGAACGTGCAGACGCGGCCCAAGGTGGTAATCACCGACGAACTTCTGCCAGAGACTGGCATGGCGTTCAAGCTTACCCGCAAGGCGATCAAGGGCGTGTATCTGCGCATCGGGCGCGCGGATGCACAACTACAGGTTAGCGCGCCCCACCATATCGCCTTACCTCTGATCCACCGGATTCTGCTGGAAAAGCAGGACTGGATTCTCCAAAAACAAACCCAGATCAAATCGCAAAGAACTCTTCAAAACCGTTCTGATGCGATCTCTGACGGTTCAACCATCCGTCTGTTCGATCAGGATCACCTCATCTGTGTTCATACCAATTCCAAACGGAATCAGACGCTGATCGAAAATGGAACGGTACAGGTCTTCACGCGTGCGAATACCTTGAGTCAAACCCAACTGCACGAGGCGATCACGCAACAGTTGAGGGTCGCACTTCAGGACTATCTCGCGACTCGTTTGCCGCATTGGTGCGAAAAAATCGGTGTCGGGATCAACTTCATCGGGATCAAACGAATGAAGACGCGCTGGGGCAGCTGCAATATTCGCGACAGGCGAATCTGGCTGAATCTCGAACTCATACATATGCCGGCAGGCTGCATCGATATGGTCCTTGTGCACGAACTCGTTCATCTCCACGAACGGCACCATAACGCCCGGTTTTATGCTTTCATGGACCAATTCATGCCGGATTGGCAAAGGTGGCATACCCATTTGAAACGTAAAGGGATATCCGACGTATAAAACCTAATCCTGTGGTAACAGTTGGTAACAGTTCGGCAATAGCCTCGCAATGACTTGGCGGCACACTGGCGCTATTCATCAACCGAGGAGAAACATGATGCGCGCCACCAAAACAACATTAATCGGCAGTATTTTGATCGGCATTGCCGCCCTATCATCACAGGCATGGGCCGATGCCCTGCCCGCCCCCCAGTACACCGTACAATCCATGAATCAGGAGCAGATTCAATCTCAGCAACGTCAGGCGCCGACTGCTGCCGATTTCGAGCGTCTGAACAACCGGAATGAACACGAATCCAGAAGCATGAACAGACAGTCTCAGGGCAAGGGCACTGGAATCCAGCAACAGTATCGTTATGGAAGTGGCAGTATGAGTCGTGGTGGCATGGGTGGCCGAGGTCATTGATCTGGGGGCTCCTCGGAAGGTTTTTCGCAGTTCTATCCGGATAAATCTGCTGTGGAAATCTCCGGTGTGCGCTCAAACAGTTCCTGCGAAGAGATATACGGCTGGAATTGTTTGAGCATGTATTGATGGTCGAACGAGAGGTTCTGAAATTGGTATGAACGGGGGCAGGCAGCAATTGAAAATGTCTGACGGCACCATCCAACATCTACTTGAGCAAATCCCGGTCTCACATCCCTACGCCGGTCGGCAACTGATCTCGATGCACACAGTAGCTGGTGGCTGTATTCATCACGCTGTATGCCTGCAAACAGATAAGGGGCGTTTATTCCTCAAGATCAATACTATCGATTCCGCCGCCAATTTCTCAGCCGAAGTAGATGGACTCAACTTGCTGGCACCTCATATTCGCGTCCCGAATGACGCATTAACTGGCGTAATCGAACAACAGGCATTCTTGCTCATGGAATGGCTGGATATATCCTCCAATTCAAGCGGCAACCGAGCAGAAGAAGCCTTGGGTGTGCAGATCGCCACACTACACAGACAAGGCGCACATGCCTTTGGCCTCAATCAGGACAACTTCATCGGCGCCTCGCCGCAGCGCAACGTCTGGGAAAGGAATTGGCCGGATTTCTTTGCAAACCACAGACTCAAACCGCAACTGGACTGGGCTGAATCCCGAGGTCTCCCGGCTGCAACACGCGAGGCGGGTTACCGATTGGTGGACGAAATAAACCTGTTTTTCACCGATTACCATCCCACCCCATCGCTCATCCACGGTGACTTATGGGGCGGGAATCACGGGTTTCTTCGCGATGGCACCCCGGTATTGTTTGATCCCGCCGTGTATTACGCCGATCGCGAAGCCGAAATTGCCATGACGGAACTGTTCGGTGGTTTCTCGCACCGGGCACGCCAAGCCTACGAATCGGTCTGGCCGCTGGATGCAGGTTACGCGCAGCGAAGAAACCTGTATAACCTGTATCACATCCTCAACCATTTCAACCTGTTTGGTGGTAGCTACGGACAACAGGCTGAACGGATGATTCGACAACTTTTGGCAGAAGTGAGCTAGGAGCCTGTCGGACTTTAGGGAAATCGGCTGCAAATCCATCTGAACGGTGC
>NZ_JAQTTX010000006.1 GCF_028710545.1 Halothiobacillus sp.
ATACGGTACTTATCGCTTTTGGTTTCCGCCCCTCGCCAGCCCCTTGGCTCAAGCAGATCGGCATTGAAACCGACAGCAGTGGTCGCGTGATAGCCAACCAGAGCCCGCACAGCCCCGCATTCCAGACCACGAACGCCAAGGTGTTTGCTGGCGGCGACATGGTACGCGGCTCCGATCTCGTCGTTACGGCCGTGTTTGAAGGCCGCAATGCTGGATTCGGCATCCTCGATTATCTGGAGGTTTAATGTCGCCCAGCCTGTCCCGAGACAGGCCACATACGTCTAGGGAAGCGCTGATTTATTCAGTGCTTCCCGCTTGGGGCAGGATGCCCCAACACGAACAAAGACGTAAGTCTTTGATTCGTGAGAGCCATCGCGGGCGTGTACCGCGATGAGTGAGCTGATTTATTCCAAGGATGGAATAAATCAGCATTTACCTAGACCCTTTCGCCGCAGCACCCGGGCCCGCCTTGCGCGTGCTTGGGAACCCACACTCGACCTGCCCCAGCCTGAACAGCGTGTCACGCAGAGGTTGAGCGTGTTGGATTTTCACACCATCAGAGGCTCAGCACAGCATGACCCCAGACATCACCACATCAACCGCCACCGCGACGCTCAAGAATGACCGCTTTATTCGCGCACTGCTTCGCGAACCGGTTGACTGCACCCCGATCTGGATCATGCGCCAGGCTGGCCGCTATCTGCCGGAATACCGGGCCACGCGGGCGAAAGCAGGCAGCTTCATGGATCTGTGCCGTTCGGCGGATCTCGCCTGCGAAGTCACACTGCAACCCCTAGAACGCTTTGATCTGGATGCAGCCATCCTGTTCTCAGACATCCTGACCGTCCCTGACGCCATGGGCCTTGGCCTGAGCTTCTCCGCCGGAGAAGGCCCCGTCTTTGCAAACCCGCTGCGTGATCGTCGATCCATTGAGAAACTCCCTCTGCCCGACCCTGAAGGCGAGTTACGCTATGTCATGGACGCAGTCAGCACCATCCGGGGTGCATTGAATGGCCGGGTACCGTTGATCGGTTTTTCCGGAAGCCCCTGGACGCTGGCCACCTATATGGTGGAAGGCGGATCGACCAAGGAGTTCGCCCACATCAAAGGCTTGATGTATAGCGACCCTGCAAGCGCTCACCTGCTGCTGGACAAACTCAGCCGGGCGGTAACCGACTACCTCAATGCCCAAGTGCGTCGTGGCGCACAGGCACTGATGATTTTCGACACCTGGGGCGGCGTGCTCTCTCCGGAGAAATATCGGGAGTTCTCACTTGCCTACATGCAGAAAATTATCGACGGCCTGATCCGGACGCATGAAGGCCAGCGCATCCCCGTCATCCTCTTTACCAAAGGCGGCGGAGCCTGGGCATCGGAAATCGCCGCCTCGGGCGCGGATGGGGTTGGACTGGACTGGACCGTAGACATCGGGGCCGTACGGCAACAGATCGGGGAGAAAGTCGCCCTGCAAGGCAACCTCGACCCCAGCGTGCTGTACGCACCAGAAGCGGTGATCGAGCAGGAGGTTGCGCGGGTCTTGAGCGCATACGGTCAAGGCAGCGGCCATGTGTTCAACTTGGGTCATGGCATTCACCAACACGTCAACCCGGACAATGTCAACGTACTGGTCGATGCCGTGCACCGCCTGAGCCGCCCTTACCACCAGTCCTGAACCGTGCGCGCTGCGGCTGCCAGATGCGATCACGGAGTCAAGCAGAAGGTGAAAGCAGTGATGCCACCTTCGTCGCAGAAGCGCGTGTCATGAGCCCCCCGCGACCATTTGCCACCGGGGCCTCCTTGATATCATCAAGACCGAACACCACCAGATCGAACGGCACGTCGAAAGCCACGAAACTCAGCACCGGGACGCGAGCCTGTCGCCCACTTCGGTAGTGATAGCGGCGCTCGGACTCGGCAAACGGAATGTTCTTTGCCAGTAAAAACGTCATGACCGACTCAGGCGTATCCGCGAACAAATGTAAGGTCACCTTGGATTGACGATCCGCCGTCCCTGTCAACACCGAGCCGACCAGACGCGGTGAGAAGTCACTCAAGAAGTCCATAGCCTTCATTGCCTCGGCACGCAGGTTTCGGATTATTTCCTGCTGTTCCGGGCGAAAAATCAATTGATACTGGCGAATCTCCGCCTCCAGGCGCTCGCAATCCACTGCGGCAAACCGCTGGTCGATCGGCTCACCCAAACGCTCCGCAGCCTTACGCAGAGCCGTGAAGCGGTCGAGTGTTGCATCTTCGACGCACAATCGTGTAGCGAAAGACAAAACAGCTGGAGACACCGGACCGGTTGCTGCCATTACGGCCACCTCACACGATCAAAATAAATCATTCATCAGATTCTGCGGCACTACATCCGCCGGAATCGGGGCGGAGAGCCCGGATTCATCCGCGGGATCACGCGTCGTATCAAAATACTCACGCACGCCACCAGAAGCGCCTTTGGGCAACCGATTTCCCGTATCAGGATTGATCATGACCTCGACCACACCGGGCGGCGGTACATGGGGCTTATCCGTCGGTGGTGGCAGCATTGCCTGCATGAAATCAGTCCAGATGGGTAGCGCCGCGGTACCCCCGACTTCACGATGCCCCAATGGGGAGTTGTCATCGAAACCGACCCACGCCGTGGCGACCCAACCCGGCCCGAAACCCGTGAACCAGGCATCACGTTGCTCGTTGGTCGTGCCTGTTTTCCCGCCAATATCGTCCCGTTTCAGGGCACGATAAGCGCGAACCCCGGTACCCATCCGCACCACATCCCGCAGAGCAGAACGCATCAAGAAAGCATTCTGCGGGGAAATTATTCTCGGCGCGACACTCGGATCAGGCGAGTCCGTCGGGCAGGTGTCGCACAAATTAACTGACGGATGGCTATAGAGCACCTCGTTATCGCCGTTATCCACTTCGGTGATCTCATAGGGCGTAATGCGGTAGCCCCCGTTCGCAAAGGCAGAGAAGCCGCGAACCAACTCCAATGGCGTCAATGTATAACTTCCTAGTGCCATGGAAGGCGTGGGCGCCCAGTTTTGCGTGGGCAGACCAAAACGGCTGACATACTTGAGTACATTTTCTGGCCCAAGCGCTTCAATTAAACGAATCGATACCAAGTTGACAGAATGCACCAACGCCATCCGCAAACGCATCGGGCCGCCAAAGTGTTTTTCATAATTCTGCGGCCGCCAGTCAACGCCTTCTCTAACACCATTCTTCACCACCACCGGTGAGTCGTTGATCATCGTGGCCCATGTAAAACCATGATCCAGAGCCGCAGAATACAAAAATGGCTTGAAGCCTGATCCCGGCTGACGCTCCGCCTGTGTTACGTGATTGAATTTGCTGTCATGCGCGAAATCAAAACCGCCGACAAGTGCGCGAATAGCACCTGTGTCCGGATCCAAGGCAACAAAGCCCGCACTGGCCGCCGGAATTTCGGCAAGCATCCAATGCTGGTCAGCCTCTGCCTGCAAACGAATCAAATCGCCGGCCTTGAGCACATCACCCATCTGCTTTGGCTTGGGGCCGCACCTGTTCACAGATTCATAATGACAAGCCCAGCTCACCGCATCCATCCCAAGCTCGATCTTTGAACCATCCGGCATCAGAGCCTCTGCCGTTTTAGGCGCCACCGACAGAACCACAGCGGGGATCAACCCCCCAACGACAGGCGTATCCTGAAGCTTTTCCAGAAGCGCTTTAGGCTGGGAAAGCAAAGATTCCCAATGATCCTCGGCGCCCCGATAACCGTGACGACGGTCATAAGCCAGAAGACCATCCCTCAGTGACATTCGAGCCACTTGCTGCGCCTTCGGATTAATTGAGGTATGCACCACAAGTCCCATTTCGTATGCCTTCTCGCCATATTGAGCGAACAATTTCTGACGAATCATTTCCGCCACGAAAGGCGCATGAGTTTGTATTTCTGCACTCACAAACAGGTGCCCCGGAAGCGGTTCCTGCATGGCCTGATCATAAGTGGCCTGGTCAATTTTCCCGAGGGTAAGCATGCGTCCAAGCACATAAGCACGCCGCGCTAACGCCTTATCGGGGTTGGAAACGGGATTCACTGCCGAGGGCGCCTTGGGCAAGGAAGCCAGCATGGCGGCTTCTGCGGCAGTCAACTTATCCAGCGATTTACCGAAATACACCTGAGCTGCAGCCTTAACACCGTAGGTCCGGTTCCCCAAAAAGATCTTGTTCAGATACAACGTGAGAATCTGCTCCTTGCTCAAGCTGTGCTCTATCTTGATCGCCAGGAGAATTTCCATCAATTTACGGCTATAGGTTTTCTCCCTGCCCAGGAAGAAATTGCGGGCAACCTGCATCGTAATCGTTGAACCGCCCTGCCCTTTGTGCCCCGTCTTGACCAACTCGTAAGCAGCACGGAACAGGCTTTGAACATCCACACCACCATGTTCAAAAAAACCACCATCCTCAGCGGAAGTGAAGGCGTCGACGACCACTTTGGGCAATTCGGCGTACGTGACGGGGAAGCGGCGTTTCTCGCCAAATTCGGCGATCAAGCCCCCATCAGCGTCGTAAATTCTCATCGGAATTTGGTACTGGACCTTCGCCAAATCCTTCACATCGGGCAGTTGCTTGTTGTATATTTGATACACAACACCCACCCCGCCGACGGCAAAAATCAACAAAAAACCAAACACATATAGAGTAAATTTGATAAGTTTCATTTAGTTCAGTTAGCCATGTTTTTTTGCAACGCTGGATGCAAGATTACAAGAATATTCGACAAACCCACAGGTTTTGCCCTAGGATGCGTCGGTGGACTACAAAGTGCGCGCGCAACCTTAGCGCACACTCAAAGGGAAGGGAATGATCGTGCCATTATTTAGCTCAAAAAATCCTCGTCTCGGCGTTGATATCAGCTCTACTGCAGTCAAAGTGTTGATGCTGGAGAAATACCGGAACGGCTATCGCCCGGTCGGGTTCGCCATTGAACCCATTTCGCCCGGGGCGGTTCAGGACAAAACCATTACGGACACGGACGTTGTCGCAGGTGCCTTAAGCAGAGCGCTCTCACGCTCCAGGGCCAAAACCAAACACATCGTCATGGCCGTGCCGACCAGTGCCAGCGTCAGCCGGGTGCTGACCATCAGCAACCCCGGCAATGAATTCGAACTGGAAGAACAGGTACGAATGGAATCGGATCAATACATCCCCTTCCCTATCGACGAAGTCAGTCTCGACTTCGAGCCGCTTCATCCTGAAGCAGGATCAAAACAGAAAAAAAAGCAGTCCAATGAAGACAGCAGCATCCAGGTCATCATGGCGGCCACCCGTACCACCAATGTCGAAGCACGTGTCGCGGTAGCCGAAGCGGCTGGGCTATCGGTCGATGTCATGGATGTCGAGTCGTTTGCCATACAAAATGCATTCACGGAAATCATCGCACCCACTTTAACAGCCGAAGATCGCGCCCAGCCCGTCGCCCTGCTGGATGTGGGCGCCAACACCACCACGATCAATGTATTCAGTGGTGACGATATTATCTATAGCAAGGAACACCCATTTGGCGGCAAACAGCTGACAAATGAGATCTCCATGTATTACGGCCTCTCACCAGAAGAAGCGGAAGAGAAAAAACGTAATGACACTTTGCCCGATGACTACCATCGCAAGGTACTGCAACCCTTCATCGACAACATGGCGATGCAAGTGGAGCGGTTTATTCAATATTTCTATTCAGAAACCAATCGCGGCACCATCGGACTGATCCTACTCGGCGGTGGAACCGCAAATACCCCGGGCGTTATCGAACGGATTAACAATGAAACCGGCATACAAACGCGCAGCGCGAATCCGTTTGTTGCCATCGGCCAAGGATCAAGAATATCCGCAGAGTTGCTCGCCAATCATGGCTCATCGATGCTGGTTGCTTGCGGCCTCGCTTTACGGAGTTTCGACTAATGAGAAGAATCAACCTCCTTCCCTGGCGGGATGAACGCCGCCAAACCTTGCAGCGCAATTTCGTTCTGCATCTCGCGGGTTCAGTGGTCGCGGCTTTGATTATCGGTGGCGGCATTCACCTGTACGAACAGAACCAGCTCGATTTCCAAGATCAGCGCAATCAATACCTCAACGGGGTTATCAAGGATCTTGACCGGAAAATTCAATCCATTAACGAGCTGAAAAAGAAAAAGGCCGAACTGATCGCACGCATGCAGGTGATCGAACAGCTTCAATCCAGCCGTCCTGTTATCGTCCACTTGATGGAAGAATTCGTTAAAACACTGCCCGATGGCATTCAGTTGACCGACATCTCCATTAAAGGCGACAAGACCATATCCATTCAAGGTTATGCCGATGCGCAGGCACGGGTTGCAGATTACCTACGCCAGCTCAATGGATCAGATTACATAGGGAGCGCCATTATTGTCGGCTCGGGTATTCTTGCCCAGAATCCGGACAAGAAGGTACCCTCTTCAAATCGATATGTATTCTCGATTACCGCATCGGTCAAAACCCCCAAATCGGCCGATGCGAATAAGGAGCAATAAGAGATGGATCTCAACGAATTAAAAACCCTGGACTTCCAGACCATCGGGCTTGCGTCGCTTGGGACGCGCATGGTGATCTTCCTCTTCGTTATCGTCCTGATTGTTGGTGCAGTCATTTATTTCGACACCCTGCCTCAGCGGGATGAGCTCGCTCAAAAGCAGCGCCAGGAAGCAAGTTTGCTCGGAACAATTGAGACCAAGCAAAAGTTAGCCGCCAATCTCAAGGCCTATCAGGATCAGCTCAAGGAGATGCAGACACGTTTCGGCGAGCTACTCCGACAACTGCCAAATAAAAGCGAAGCTGAAAACCTGATTATCGATGTTGCCCAGACCTCTCTTAAGAATGGTCTTAAAAACAAACAGATCCAGCCGGGGCGCGAAATCAAGCACAACTTCTATGCGGAGATGCCGTACACCCTGACCCTGGAAGGAACCTACAACCAACTGGCAAAATTCATCAGCGACACGGCAAACCTGCCCAGGATTGTGACTTTACACAATCCAACCATCAAGCCGGAAAAAGGAGATAGCCCGGACATGAAGTCCCCACCGCTTGTCATGACCATTGTGACCAAAACCTACCGTTACCTTGAGCAAGGTGAAGGAGAAGGCAAATGACTCACAATCAACCTTTTTCCCATAAGCAAAAACTGCGATCCGCCAAATGGATACTTGTATTAGTACCCGCCACACTCATGCTCAGTGGCTGCGCGAACAACATGAGCGACCTGACACAAAAAGTCGATCGGATTCTGGCGCGGCCCGGAGGGAAGATTGAACCCATCCCTGAAATGAAGCCCCTGCCGAAATTCAGTTATGTGGAAACCAAGGATCGCACACCATTTGAGCCAGCCGTCACCCAGACAGCGAATAAAGGCAGCGGCATCACCCCAGACATGAACCGCCCCAAAGAGCCTCTGGAAATGTATCCACTGGATGCACTGGCAATGAAGGGTGTGCTCGAACGCAAGGGCACGACATATGCCCTTGTCCGAGATGGCGATGGCGTCATTCATGAGATTCAGGTGGGCAATTACATGGGCTTGAATTACGGCAAAGTCGTCAAGATCACGCCTGACAAGATCACGCTCGAAGAAATCGTGCCCGACGGACAGGGCGGCTGGCGCAAGCAAACTGCAATTGTCCAGCAAAACGCGACCAAATGATTCAAGGGGATAGAAAGCAATGAACAGCGTTATGGATGCAAAAACACTTTATCGACCACTGACCCGTGCCATTCGGCAATCGTTGGGCGTATTATCGATATCACTTCTTATTCCCGCCATTGGTTATGCAGGCGACATCAATACGATTAGCACCGACCGTACAGCGGATGGCTCTATTCAGGTGCACTTCAAACTTTCATCGCCGTTATCGGGCAGTCCGGACAACTTCCAGATTGATAACCCGGCTCGGGTCGCGATTGACCTGCCCGACACGACAAATAAAACCGGCGAACGGACCAAGAAGATCAATCTGGGCCCGGTCAAGTCCCTGATGATGGCCGAAGCCGGGGGTAAAACGCGTGTTGTATTCAACCTCACCCAGGCAACGCCCTACGCGATTAACCCACAAGGCAACGAATTAACCGTTACCTTCAAACCCGCCGCAACAAGTAACACGACAGCAACTGGATTGGCCGTCAGCACCACGGCTGGCAATAATCCCGTCACCGCAATGGATCGTGGACAGAGCATTGATTTCCGGCGTGCGGCTGATGGTGCCGGTCGACTCCTCATCCAGACCTCCGGCCCGAATGCGCCCATGAAAATGCGCAGCGAAGGCAGCAACATCATCATTGATCTGCCGAACACCCGTGTCGAGTCCGGTCGTTTTGGCGTCAAAGACTTTGCCACACCAGTCGAATCTGTTGATGTCCGTCCAATGGGGAACGGTAGCCGCATTACCTTGAAAACGCGCAACGCGGGCGAGCACATGGCTTACCAGACGGACAACCGCTTGGTAGTCGAAGTCAAACCCGTGCCCCAATCACAAGGCGCGCAGAATGTCGGCGAGAAAAAATATACCGGTGAGCGCTTGACGCTCAAATTCCAGGACATTCAAATCCGCCCACTGCTTCAGCTGATTGCCGACTTCACGGGCAACAACATCGTGGTTAGCGATAATGTCAAAGGATCCATCAGTTTACGGCTCGAAAATGTGCCTTGGGATCAGGCGCTTGCGCTCATCCTGGAAACAAAAGGCTTATCGATGCGCAAAAATGGCAATGTCATGTACGTGGCCCCCACGGAGGACATCGTGGCACGAGACAAGGCGGAACTCGAAGCGCGTCAGCAATCTCAGCAGCTCGCCCCACTCACCACCGATATTATTCAGATCAATTACGCAAAAGCCGATGACATCTACAAGCTGCTAGAGTCCGCATCCAAAACGAACAAATCGTCAGGTAAAGACGGCGAAGGTACGGACACGGCGCAGCGTTTCATCAGTGACCGCGGCAGTGTGACGGTTGACGCTCGCTCCAACAGCCTGATCGTTACCGATACCGCCAGTGCACTTGACCGCATCCGTGATCTGATTCAGAAACTCGACAAGCCCGTCAAACAAGTTCTGATTGAAACCCGAATTGTGATCGCAACCGACAACTTCGCTCGCCAACTTGGCGTGCGCTGGGGTGTGACGGGTGTTGGTCAGCATAACGGCACAACCTATGGAACAAGTTCAACTGGTGATGCTGCTCAGGCTTTGGTGTCAAATGTTGCTGCGGGCGCGGCAGCAGGTGTACCTGCTACTGCCAATTATAATTTCAACACGCCCATTAGTGGCACACCTACTGGCGGCTTAGGCTTGGCCATTCTGGGTTCCAACGTGCTGCTTGATCTGGAGCTATCCGCACTTCAAACAGAGGGCTCTGGTGAAATCGTCTCCAGCCCGAAAGTGATTACCACCAATGGTCATACGGCCTTGATTTCTCAAGGGACCGAGATTCCGTACATTGCGACCCAAACGGCCGGTGGTGTAGCCAGTAACACGGTCAGCTTCAAAAAAGCAGTATTGTCCACGGAAGTGACGCCGCAAATCACGCCAAACAACAACATCATTATGGACATCGATGTCAAAAAAGATGAACCGGACTACACCAATCTATTACCAGGCACCACTAACCCGCCAATCAATACCCGTGAAGTGAAAACTAAGGTTGAGGTTAAGAATGGTCAAACGGTGGTACTTGGTGGCATTTATCAGTTCACCAATACCAATTCAATTAACAAAGTCCCTTTCTTGGGTGACTTACCAGGCCTAGGTAATTTATTCAAGAACAAAGAGGTTAATAATCAACGTCTTGAGCTGCTGATTTTTGTCACACCCAAAATTATTAATAGCAACCAAGAGCTGGTAAATTCGAATTAATTTCGAGCCAAAAATTTAGATTGCACAATGCAAAGGAGCAACAGTTATGCTGAGTAATTATATTCGCCCAATGGGCCGAGTGATGGCGTTAGCTGCCGTTATGAGTTTAACGGCCTGCGGGGGTGGCGGCGGAACGAGTCTGACGCAGTCCAAACCACCTTCCATCACGTTGAGTGCGACCAGCTACAGTCTTCCGGTACAGAACACGGGCTATGTTTATCCCGATCAATCCAGTTTGTACAACGCGCGCATTATGGCGACAGCCGTCGATAACAAAGGCAACACGGTACCGAGTGGCCAGATCACCTTCACCGTCTCCGGTGGGCAAACCAATGTGGGCGCGCTCTACGAAAGTGATTTCAAAACAAAAGTTACCGATAGCAACGGCGTTGAACATCCTGCCGCTTTTTGGGGACTTCCAGTTGATATTTCCGGTGGAATGTCGCAATGCGTATTTCAGGCACACACCCAGACTGGAACAGCTAACATTGTCGCCACCTACACCGATGCAAATGGTCAATCAACCCAACAAACCATCCAAATTAATGTAGGTTCTCCGGTTAATACTGGGTTGCCGACCTCAATTTTCACATCAATTGCTGGCCTGCCTACATACGTGGTCGGCCAACAGGGCAGGAACAGTCAAGCCACGGTCACCCTCGGACTTTTCGATCCGGCAAATCAAGCCATTGCCAGTAATGGTAATAGCAACATTAAAGCACAGATCATCGGTGGCGATCTCGGCGGTGCGATGCTTGTAGGTGCTGGCGGACAAACAGGTAATACAGTTACCACATCACTAACTGGATCATCCGGCATATCGCAAATAAGTGTGAATTCCGGCACCGAATCAGGGTTACTGAAAATCCAATTAACTGCTGATGGCGCAGATAACAATGTTGATAATGGCATCCAGAAACCTGTCGTTAAGGAAATTACGATCCCAATCTCAGATGGTCGTGTCGCTTCATTGAGTTTTGGTGGTCCTTACATCAACGCGATTAAAAACAATCAAAGTTCAGCCACCCTTGCAACGGGGGATGCGATTGATCAGGGAACTTACTCACGCGCCATCAGTGTTGTTGTACAAGATGCCAACGGCAACCCTGTACCGAATACTTTGGTACGTTTTGGATTGATCGATTCACCATTAACAGCGGGTTCGTTCCCTGATCCCGGTTTTTCACCCGCGTTGCCATCAGGCTCTACTGGTCCGAGTGTTACCTTTGCTATCCAAGGCTCAAAAGGCAATCCGGTTGAAGGTGGCAATCAATTTACAGAAGCTGATGGTGTCAATCTGGTTACAAAAGGTGTGCGCCCACTTGATCGGCTAATCTTGGTGCCAGATGAACAAGGTACTCAACGAGACACTCTAGGCAGTCGAATCATTGCGAACCTGATTCCGGGCTCTACTTCAGGTGTAACTACCATCAGTAACTTCCTCAACCCGGTAACGCCTGGCTACATCGACGGCAATAACATCCCTTGGGTCATCGGTCGCGCTCAATACGGTAATATTGGCTCTACCGGAATCACCGACAGTAACGGTGTTGCAACTACCTTTATTACCTACCCGGTATCGCGTTTGAACCAACCCGCCATTCTGACGGCCGAGGCAGACGACGGAGTGAGCTCAGTGTTCGGTGCCTACTACGTGGGTGTTGCGGGTGGTACCTTGACCTCATCGGTCACCTCGGTTTCCGCAGGTTCGTCAACTTCCGTAACCATGTGCGCCACTGATGCTAACAATGTCCCGCTTCCTGGCGAGAACATTCAAGCGGGGCTGTCAAATGGCGCTACAATTAGCGGCTCAACCACAACCGGCTCCAATGGCTGCGCGAGTTTTACCCTCAACACGACGGGCGTTCCACCAGGAACACCACAATTCGATATTCCGTTCACTGTAGGCACAGGAGCAAATCAAACAGTTAAGATTTCTGTTGCTGCCGCTCAAACGGCTGCCAATATTGCACTGACAATTTCTGGCGCAACAGTAACTGATCCTACGCACAACACTAGAACGGTTACTGCAATTGTTACAGATACGAATGGCAATCCAGTTGCAGGTCAAACAGTGGTGTTTTCATTCCCAGCGCCGACTGATGATGGCACCCCACCTACTGCCGCTATCACTAATCCAGCTTCAGGCACGGCTTCTGTAACAACGGACAGTGCTGGTAAAGCTGCGATTACGGTGGACTACACTGGGAATGCAGGAGACACCTATTCCGCAACCGCTACAGCGGGTGCGAACAGTGCCACACAACCATTCCCTTACTAATCTGCTTAAAGGGTAGAGACACCCTTCATCAAGTAGAGTGATTAAGCCGCCGACTTGTTCGGCGGTTTTTTTATGTTCATAAATTAGGCAAAATACTGCGATGAAACATGCTTCAGATATCATCCTCATCGGCCCTATGGGTGCCGGCAAAAGTACGATAGGTAAAATGCTGGCCCACAGCATGAATTTGCCCTTCTTTGACTCAGACAAAGAAATCGAGCATCGCACCGGTGCCACCATCCCACTGATTTTCGAGATCGAAGGCGAAGCGGGATTTCGGGATCGGGAAGTTGCGGTTATCGAGGAGCTCACGCGGACATCCGGCTGGGTGCTGGCCACGGGGGGCGGAGCGATTTTGCGTCCCGAAAATCGGGCGGTATTTGCCGAGCGCGGCTTCGTGGTTTATTTGCACGCCACCGTACAGCAACAGGCTGAACGAACAGCCATGGATACCCAGCGCCCGTTACTGCAAACAAAAGACAGAGCAGGCAAACTGAACGAACTGATGACGATGCGTGAACCACTCTACCGCGCGGCAGCTGATCTGATTATTGAAACGGCTGGTAAATCACCGAAGGTAGTCGTCGAATTGATTCGGCAACATCTGGACTGAAAACCCTGTTCTATAAAGTGCGATGAAATCAAAGAAATCTCTTTACAGATGCCAAGGCCTCCTAAATCCCCCTCATTCCCCCTTTTTCAAAGGGGGAGGCGCACTTTTTCAAAAAAGGGGCTGGTGGGATTTACCGGTTCATAACCGGTGCCCGAAGGATTCTTTAAAAGGGAAATTAATCGTACTTACTCGGACCAGTCACGACTGGTAGGGAGTCCGCATGTTGCGCGCCTTTCACCTCGGTGATGCCGTTTCTTTTCCGGCAAGTCATTGTAAAGACGTTCCCTAAGATCGATGAAAAATGCTTCAATCACCGAAAGCGGGGCAACATCCACCTTGGCGATTGTTCGTTGAAATATTTTTTCCGAACTGACGCGAATTTCTTCGATGAGTGGCCAGGCTCGTGGCGTCAGGCGAATAATCTTGCAGCGTCGATCCGTTTCCGAAAGGATGCGCTCCACCCATTCGTCTTTTGACAAGCGATCCAGCATCGCTACCAAGGACGGGCCTTCCACACCAAGCTCATCGGCCAGTTCGGACTGGATCATACCGTCGGGTCTCATCGCAAGGATGGCCAATGTGCGCCATTTTGCCTGGCTCAAGCCATGGTGCGCGAGTTCTGCATCCATTAATTGGCGCCATAATTGGGTCACGCGCATCATCAAAACAGGCATTCTGTCTTCGGCGCAAATATCAAAATCTGGTGTAGGCATAGTCTTCAGTATATCTCCATAGTCGCTTTTCAATCCTCTTTTATGAGGCCGATCACCCTGAATGATTCCTTTGGAAGTTAAATTATTACCTACCTAAGTTATTTTTGCAGCGATAAAAAAACCGCCTACTCTCAATGAGTGGCGGTTTTGGCAGGCACCTGATGCAGATGATCAAATTCTCTGCACCAATCTAAACCGATTTCTCGGAAGACTGATCAATCAGGAAAAATCACTTCGGCTGTTACTCCTGCCTTTTTGGCGAGCGATTTCAATCGCTTCACCGCCTCCAACTGAATCTGCCTCACTCGCTCACGCGTCACGCCCAAATGATCACCCACTTCTTCTAGGGTATGGGTTTCATACCCACGCAACCCATATCGGCGAACCAGTACCTCTCGCTGTTTGCTCTCAAGCTGAGCCATGAGTTGATCAAGAAATCCATGTACGCCAGCGTCCTGCAATAGTTCATCGGGCTGGTTACTTTCCTGATCGGGGATCAGATCGAGCAACGAGAACTCACCGTCCCCTTTCAAGGGGCTATCGAACGAAGACTGCCGCTCATTGTACGCCATGACCTTAAGCACTTCATTCACGGGTCGATCCAGGTGATCGGCGATTTGCTCGGCAGTCACCTCGGCATTCTGGTTCTGCGCGATCTTTCTCGCCGCGCGGTTAAAAGTATGCACTTCCTTGACGACATGCACCGGCAAACGCACCGTTCGGGATTGATTCATCAAACCCCGTTCGATCGTCTGCCGAATCCACCATGTGGCATAGGTGGAAAAACGGAATCCACGCTCTGGGTCGAACTTTTCGACTGCCCGCATTAAACCAATGTTTCCTTCCTCGATCAAATCGAGCAAATCAAGACCCCGGTTCATATAGCGTCGCGCAATCTTGATCACCAGGCGCAAATTGCAGACGATCATTTTTTGCCGGGCAGACTCATCACCGTCCTGAGCTCGCCGTGAATAAATCACTTCTTCTTCCGCTGTCAGCAAACGCTCGGTTTCAACGTCGCGAAGATACAAGCGCACCGGATCGACAGACTCCGAGTCGCTGGCACTGAAGGTGATTGATGCGTCCTCATCCGTTGACTCAGGTGATTCAACATCGTCTTCAAGATCAACATCATCTACTGCCAACAAATCCCCAACGTCCACAGGATCGGGGGCCATCCGTTGACGTGCTGGAATTTGTACGCTGTCGGCACCGACAGACTTTTTACGTTGCGTCACACTACCCATGGATGGCTCCTCGCATATAAGCAAAACCCGAGTAAATTACATGTACAACTTTTGCATAGAAAACGAGCTACATCAAGAGAAATAACTAAAAAAATTGGCAATCTTGATAACGACCTAATCGAATGCACAAGTTATGCACATTAAACAACCGCCAAGAGATAAAGTTCCCCCCAGGCACAAATAAATCGATCCCTTGAAAAGCAGAATCAACCGGATGCCTGCGCCACCCATCAGAAAGACACAATTTTCACTCAAGAGCGCCCCCTGTTATCTCACGAAAGGTTATCCTCTCAGGCAGCATCATCTGCCACCTGGCAAGAACCAATTTGGCCATTGATATTTTCCTTGGTTGATGGGACTGGTCGAATGAGAATGAAGTCATGACAGAACAAGACCGCGCGGACGTTTCCTCTACCCCTTTTCTGGGACTGGCTCCCTTTTTGCGCGCCAGCATCGAAGGGCAGGATTTACAGGCTTTTGCCAGAGCGGCTTTGGGCAACCTGAACCAATTCCCGCAGGATGCGAACCTCTGGATGAATCTGTCCACCTTGATGTTCAGCCTGGGGCAACGTGAATCGGCCTTTGCCACGCAGAATCAGGGGTTATCGCTACAACGCGGCTTTGAGATTCCCGCACTGACACAACCCAGCAGCTACAGGATTCTGATGCTGATGGTTCCGGGCGATATTGCGGCCAACACGCCACTCGATTGCTTGCTCGAAGGCAGTGACATTGATCTGCTTTGCCATTACTGCGCACTCGACGCACTCCTACCCGACCCGTTGCCGCCCCATGATGCCGTTTTCATCGCGATTGGCGACGCCCCACAGCACCGCCCGCTTCTGACTGCGTTGGTCACCGCATTGAACGACTGGCCCGTGCGCGTGTTGAATCGACCGCAAGCCATCCCGAATACCCAACGGGACACGGCCTGCCAGATACTGCACGACATCCCCGGCGTACTCATGCCGACGACGTACCGCATATCGCGGGAACAACTGGCCGCCGTCGCGGAAACGTCGCAGCCGCTAACGCACATTGCCGCCGACCTGGACTTCCCGCTGATCGTGCGCCCGTTCGACTCCCACGCCGGGCGTGATCTTGAGCGGATGGCTGATAGCGCGGCGTTACAGGGTTATCTCGATCATGTGCCCTCAACAGAGTTCTTCATCGCACCCTTCATCGATTACAGCGGAGCCGATGGCCTGTTCCGCAAGTTTAGAATCGCACTGGTCGGCGGAAAACCCTTTGCTGTTCACATGGCTGTTTCCGCAAACTGGATGATCCATTACGTCAACGCGGGCATGTATGAAGATGCGGAAAAACGGCTGGAAGAAGCACAGTTCATGCTGCACTTTGACGCATTCATCACCCGACATGGGCAGGCGCTCAGCATGATCGCGGAACGAATGGGGCTGGACTATGTCTTGTTTGACGGTGCCGAAACGCAAGCAGGCGAGCTGCTCATTTTCGAAATCGATCATGTGATGGTGGTGCATGCCATGGACCCGGTTGAGCTGTTTCCTTATAAACAAGAGCCGATCCAGCAAATTCAGAACGCCTTCCGTCAGTTGCTGGCAACAGCTACCACAGAAACGGAATAACACGATGCCTTTGCAGCAAAATATGAATAACAGCCTGAATTTCTCTGGCGGGCCGGGTGCGCTACCAGCAACCGTCCTCGCACAGGTTCAGGAAGCCATTATCTGTGTGCCTGAGGTGGGGCTCTCCATTCTTGGCATCAGTCATCGATCCGAATGGTTCGCTGAAGTGGTGCGAGAACTGGAAAACAATATTCGACGCCTGCTGGGGCTCGATCAGGGTTATCACGTGCTGTTCCTGCAAGGCGGTGCGACCCAACAGTTTTCCATGGTACCCATGACCCTGCTGCACGGAAAAACCGAACCCCCGGAATACCTTCATACGGGTTACTGGAGCGGCAAGGTGCTGGGCGAAGCCCGTAAAGAAACCAAACTGCGCGTCTTGTGGAGTGGCGAGGCAGATGGGTTCCACAGGCTCCCTGCCGATGAGGAGCTGGATTTTTCCGCCACCGCACCCTACCTGCATTATGTCTCCAATGAGACGGTCGAAGGCTTGCAGTTTCATCGCGTTTTGGGGCGAGACGATGTGCCACGTGTCTGCGACATGTCTTCTGATTTCCTGTCCAAACCCTGCGAAGCAGACCGCTTTGGCATTATCTACGCCCATGCGCAGAAGAACATCGGCCCGGCCGGGGTGACCGTCGTTTTGATTCGAGACGAACTGTTGCAGGACATGCCCGATAACCTGCCGGGGTGGCTGGATTATCGCAGCCATATCAAGGCACACTCCAATTACAACACCCCGCCGGTTTTCGCGATCTACGTCGTTCTGCTTGTCACACGCTGGCTTTTGGACGACATCGGCGGGCTGAACGCCATGAACACACTCAATCAACGCAAAGCCGCCCTGCTTTATGAAGCGCTCGATCAGAGCGACGGTTTCTATCAGGGACGTGCCGCGATGGCGGATCGCTCATTGATGAATGTCGTGTTCAATCTTGCCACGCCGGAACTGGAACAACGCTTCCTCGCTGCCAGTCGAAATGCCGGGTTCTCGGGTTTATCCGGGCACCGGGCCATCGGCGGGATTCGTGCATCAATCTACAACGGATTGGAGCTTCATGCGGTCGAAAAGCTGATAGATTTCATGCTCGAGTTCCAAAAAACGAGATAACATAACGGAGCTGGGCGGATACTCCACGACCTCGTGCGGGGTAGGGAAATCGTCACAGGCCCATTTCCACAATGGATTAACGGAGAGGGTATTTCACATGCAGAAGAAAAGTCGTCAGCATCGCCTGCACGCTCGGGTTACCGAGTTCCTGCTTCCCCCTATTGATGATGGCCTCGTACTGGGCTTGCACTCACCAATCGGCCATGTCGCCGTCGGCAAAGCCTTAAACCTGCTCTCATCGACTGCCTATGAGCATATTCCCATTGAGGATGATGTGATCAGCGACATCCTGATCCGTAGCGCCATTCTGCGCAAAATCGGAGCGGAGGTCGTCGTTTCCTTTATTCTCAAAGAAATCAAACCCTTGATGGGGTCCGAAGAAATTCTGCATCTGAATCTTGATGTCGAACTCATTATCGAGAGTGATCATTCGTGAGCCTGAACCACGCATTACAGGTTGGAGATAGCCTGTGCGCGCGTGTGTTGTCCGTGCCCTGCTCCAAGCGATTGCTCGATATCCAACCTGACCTGGTTTCAATAACAGGAGCCTATGCCGTACTCAATGAGCAAGGTCAGTACCTGGGGCTGGTTAATTCACGAGAAGTTGCCTTATTCCCCAACCGTATCTTTGCCGATCTGATCACCCGGCGACAGCCTCCACCTTTAAGTGCCGACACCCCGCTTGAAGTTGCGCTCACCATTTTCAACCACGCCAAGGTTGACTTCCTCGCCGTATTGGATGACCAAGGGCAGTATTGCGGAACGATTTCCCGGTTCTCACTATTCAACGCGCTGCTCAATCACGAGCACCAATTACTCTTGGAGAAATCAGCGCTGGTCGATCGATTGATTGCCGAATTGTCTCACCACAAAATAGCGGAGACGGTGTTCAATGCGACATCCGAAGGCATCATGGTTACCGATGAAAACTCGGTCATCCTGAAAGTGAATCCGGCGTTCAGCAACACGACCGGGTACTCAGCCGAAGAGGCCATCGGTCAGACCCCGCACCTGCTATCTTCCGGCAAACAGGACAAGGCGTTTTATCAGGAGATGTGGTGTTCTATTACCACCCGGAACCAGTGGCAGGGGGAAATCTGGAATCGCCGCAAGAGTGGTGAAATTTACCCGGAGTGGCTCACGATCAATCGCATACGAACGCCTGAGGAGAATGGGATCCGCTATGTCGGCGTTTTCTCTGACATCAGCCTTCATAAAGAACTGGAAAACACACTTCAGCGGCTCGCCTATTATGATTCCCTCACCGGCCTGCCCAACCGAACCCTGTTGCGTAACCGCTTGGACTTCCTAATCACCAATCGAAAACATGATGAAAGCAACAGCAAGATAGCGCTTGTATTCATCGACCTGGACAACTTCAAATACATAAATGACGCACTGGGGCACCAAATAGGCGATGCCGTCCTGATCGAAGTCGGCAAGCGGCTGCGTGATGCAATGTGCGAGAGCGACACCGTAGCACGCTTCGGTGGGGACGAGTTTGCCGCCTTGATCGCCCAATATGAATCAGAGACTTCATTGGCCCGCTGCGTTCGGAAAATCTTCGACCACCTCAATGGACATATTCTGATCGAGGGGCACGAGGTATTCGTCAGCGTCAGCATCGGTGTAGCCCAGTACCCCCAGGATGCCAGCGATTGTGATGGCCTTCTCCAACTCGCCGACATCGCCATGTACCGGGCCAAAGATTCGGGACGAGAGCAGATCTCTTATTACGCACCGGAGATGAACCGGAAAGTCGTCGATCGATTGAAAATCGAAAATGCCCTGCGCAATGCGTTCGAAAACGACCGTTTTTGGTTGGCGTGGCAGCCACAGGTCGACCTGAAAACCGAACGATTCATCGGCGTTGAAGTATTAATGCGCTGCTCCGCGCCCGAACTCGATGGCATTGGGCCAGACATCTTTATCCCTATTGCCGAGGAAAATGGATTGATCGCTCGACTGGGCGAATGGGCACTGAAAAAAGCTGTCGCAGATGCGCTTGAACATCTGCTCCCGGTCGTTGATCAAGGGTTTCGAGTGGCCGTCAATCTCTCGCCCGTCCAGCTGAACAAATCGACCATCGACCTTGTTCTTCCTCTGGCCAGAGCATTGATGGAGAAGAATCTGATTCTGGAAATCGAAATGACCGAATCGGTAGTCATGAAGGATCGGACTCATGCCATCGGTTATTTGCAGACCATGGCAGGGTTCGGGATCGAGTTTTCGATAGATGATTTCGGCACAGGATACTCAAACCTTTCCCGCTTGGCCGACTTACCCATTCATCGACTAAAAATCGACCAATCGTTCATTCAAAAGATGACCGATACCGGCCACCGAATGAACCAGATGATTCAGGCGATTATTGACATGGGCCATGCGCTGGAGATCAAAGTGCTCGCCGAGGGCATTGAAACACTGGAGCAGAAGCAGGCCCTGACCGCCCTGGGCTGTGATGAAGCACAGGGCTACTTCTATGCGAAGCCCATGAAACTGGCGGAGTTCCGCGCACTTTTGGCAAAACAATCCACTTCATCGGATGAAAGCCCCCCCTAACTCAGACCCCAAACTTAAGGCAACAGTGCGTATAATTTCGCCATGAATCCCATCACGCACCGCCCCCTGTCCGCCATTACCGTTGCCGGCATCATTTTTCATGAACAGCGCTTCCTGCTGGTCGAAGAATTAATTGAGGGGGAGATCAAGCTCAACCAGCCCGCCGGACACGTCGAACCGGGTGAAAGTCTTGTCGAAGCCGTCAAACGGGAAGTGCTGGAGGAAACTCGATATCACTTCAGCCCTGAAGCCTTACTTGGGATTTATCACAGCAATCCCGCTTGCGGCCCTCGAATCATGCGGGTGGCGATCATCGGCAGTGTCGATCCCGCGCCCGATCCATCCCTGATCTTGGATGCGGGTATCATCTCGACGCAATGGCTCAGCGCCGATGAAATTTCGGCCCGTCGGGCAGACCTTCGCTCACCCTTCGTAACACGCTGCATCGATGATTTCCTGCAAGGCAACCGCTTTGATCTCGACGTACTCCATTCATTTACCGGGCTCGAAAAATGATCTCGACCGAACGTATGCCGCCCCATAAAAAACCAGAGGAAACACGCGTCATCGTCGGCTTGTCCGGCGGGGTGGATTCCTCGGTCGCCGCCCTGCGTCTGCTGGAAGCGGGTTACCAGGTTGAAGGCCTGTTCATGAAGAACTGGGAAGGGGACGATAACGACGAATACTGCGCGGCCAAGGCCGACATGCTCGATGCGCTGTCTGTTGCCGATCGACTCGGGATTGAGTTTCATTTTGTGAATTTCGCCCAAGATTACTGGGATCGCGTGTTCGCCCACTTCCTCGATGAATATCGCGCCGGTCGAACACCCAACCCCGATATTCTCTGCAACCGCGAAATCAAGTTTCGTGCGTTTCTGGATCACGCCCGAACGCTGGGCGCGGATTACATCGCGACGGGACACTATGCACGCGTCCAGCATGCCTTACCCGACGGGTCGGGCCAGACACGTCTATTGAAAGGACTGGATGCCAACAAGGATCAGAGCTACTTCCTGCATGCACTCAGCAGGGAACAGCTTGCCTCGGCGCTTTTCCCCATCGGTGAAATGGAAAAGCCCGAGGTGCGGCGCATGGCCGGACAAGCTGGCTTCAAGACGGCAACCAAAAAGGACTCCACGGGCATCTGCTTCATCGGTGAGCGCCGATTCAGCGAGTTCCTGAAGACCTACCTGCCGGCGCAACCGGGCGACATCATTACCGTGGATGGTCAGGTAGTCGGTCAACATCAGGGCTTGATGTATCACACTATTGGTCAACGGCAGGGTCTGGGGATTGGCGGGCTGCGTGATCAGGGCGATCAACCCTGGTATGTGGCAGCCAAAAACCTACATGACAACACACTTATTGTGGCGCAGGGGAAAGATCACCCGGCGCTGTTTGCCCCCGCGTTGCGCGCCGGACAGATTCACTGGATCAATGACCCAATGACGCACGTTGGCCCCTACCCTCTGCGTTTGACCGCCAAGATTCGATACCGTCAACCCGATCAATCCTGCACGGTCACAGCCCTGTCCGAAGATTTGCTGCATGTCACCTTCGATCAGCCCCAACGGGCCATCACGCCGGGGCAATCCATCGTCTTCTATCAGGGCGATGTCTGTCTTGGTGGCGCCGTGATTGAAGAAGCCGTAACCTGAACCACAAACCACCCATTCTTCCGAGCTGAATACTAATGAGTACGATTGAAGACCAGACCATCGCCATTGCCGGTGTCTTACAGTGCTGCCGACTCGTGCGCGAACTTGCCTATGAAGGCCGCATCGAGCATGAGCATCTGGCTGCCGCCAACATACGTTCGCTGTTCAATTTCGACCCCAAGGATACGCTGGACACCTTCGGTGGCAATATCCACGATCTCAACCTCGGCCTGGAAACTTTTTTGAAGCTTCTTTCCGGTGGCGAGCGACAGCCATCGGATACTGAAATCATCCGTTATGCCGTCAATCTGATCGGCGTGACCAAAGCTTTCATGAATGACGCAGACATGATGCGCATGCTGCACCAACGGCTTGAAGCGCTCAAACCTGCTTTTCTGGAACATGGTGTGGATGATGCGCTGATGACCGATCTTAACCTGTTATATCGGGAAACAATCAGCACACTGCCCGTTCGCATTGTCATCAATGGTGAAAAACGATTCCTAGAAGAACCGCGAATCGCCAGCCATATCCGCAGCCTGCTGCTTGCAGGTGTGCGCGCAACCGTATTGTGGCGCCAGGTCGGCGGCACGCGCTGGGCGCTGTTACTCCGTCGCGGGCAATACCTGAAGGCCGTGCGCAAACTAAGCCTCGGACATGAATAGCAAAAACTCATGGACGAGTTTTTCACCATACTGACAGGCCCACGCGAGGTGGGCCTGTAATAACTCCTGAGCGCGGGGGTGTGATCTGCTATCGGGCAGATAACAGTTGCTTTTTGAGCTGGTACTGCCAGATAAACCCTGGTGCGGCCAGTGTGGCGAACATGAACAGGGTTACCACCCAGAATTCCCACGGCTTGTGCTGAATACCGCCAATCTGGTCTTCGAGGTACAGCCCGATCCCGATCCCGATGGCATACAGAACAAACCATTCCACGAGCCGAAACCAGAATGGCTTTCGTTCACCGGCCTTGACGACCGGAATCAGCACGAACAGGCGCTGATTGATAAAGGGCAGGTTTGCCAGCACCAGCAGAGCGACTATATATCCTTGAACCAAGGTCTCGTTAACCATCAAAACACTCCAGGGCCAAACTAATCGCCATTATTGCCATTCATCAAAACGGCAGGGCAAAGCCCATCTATCGAATTTTAAAAACCACCGAACGCGCGGGATGCAAAACCCACCAGTACGCCCGGGAAGATGCCCAGTACAAGCACCAGCAGACCGCTCAAAGCGAGCACACCCCGAACATTCCAGTCCGGATTGACGGGTGATGGATCGGTCGGTGCGTCGAAGTAGGCAAACTTGACCGCGCGCAGGTAATAGAACGCACCGATAACCGACATGATGACCGCATAAACCGCCAACCACCACAGGCCAATACCTACGACAGCCTGAAGCACCGCAAGTTTCGCCCAGAAGCCCAGCGTGAACGGAATCCCCGCCATGGAGAACATCAACAGCAGAAAGACGAACGCCATAACCGGACTTCGGTCGTTCAAACCGCGCAAGTCATCCAGACTCTCCGCTTCATAACCCTGCTTGGCCAGCAGGAGAATCATGCCGAAACCGCCCGTGGTCATCACAATGTAGGCCAGGGTGTAGAACAGTGCGGCCGAGTAGCCCACATCCGTACCGGCGAGAATACCCAACATCACAAAGCCGACGTGACTGATGGTGGAATAGGTCAACATCCGCTTGAAGCTGGTTTGAGCAATAGCGACGATGTTACCGATCGCCAGTGAGAGCACGACAGCCACGATCAGCACCGGCTGCCAGTCCGCAAAGGCATTGCCCATACCATCGACCAGCAGACGAATGACCATCGCCAGAGCGGCCACCTTGGGTGCCGTCGAGAGATACAGCGTTACGGCAGTAGGCGCGCCTTCATACACATCCGGCAACCACATGTGGAATGGCGCCACACCGAGCTTGAAGATGGAGCCGACCACGATCAGCACCACGGCGGCCTTCAATGCCATCGAACCGGAATCATGACTCAAGGCGTTGGCGATATCGGTCAACATGAGCTGACCTCCCGTCACGCCGTACAACAGGGACATACCGTAAAGCAGCAACCCCGAGGCGAGCGCACCGAGAACGAAATACTTCATTGCCGCCTCGGAAGCACGACCGTCATCACGCTTGAATGCCGTCAGGGCATACATGGACAGCGACATCAACTCCAGGCCGAGGTAAATCAGGAGCAGATGATTCGCGGAAATAAGGATCATCATGCCCAGCAAGCCGAACAATGCGAGCATGTAGTACTCGCCCTTGTCCATCCCTCGATCGCGCAGGTACCCGCGTGACATGATCAGCACGGCGGCAAGAGAGATATAGGAGGCCAGTTTCATGATGTCGGACATGTGGTCATTGACCACCATGCCGCCAAAGCTCATGCGCACCGTGGGCGACATCTGCATCAGGGTGACGATGAACAGAGCCACGAGGGTGAGCAGTGAAAGCGCATAGCTCACATTTCGTCCATGTCGGGGCATGAACGGATCAATCAGCAAAATCAGGCACGCCATCCCCGCGAGGATAATTTCGGGGAGTACCGGCATCAGATTCAAAGAGGTCAAATTCGGCATGTCGAGGTTCACAGTTTTGAGGTCAGCGCTTGTTGCGCGAGATGTTCAATCGTGGCGTGCATCAAATCGAGCAGCGGATTTGGCCAGATACCGACCAGGATGATCAGGACGACAAGACTACCCAGCATCCAGGCTTCCCGCTTGTTGACGTCCTTGAGTTTGGCCACGCCCTCGTTCTGAACGTCGCCGAAAATCACACGCTTGACCATCCACAGTGTGTACGAGGCACCGATGATAAGCGTGAGCGCGGCCAGCAGGGCAATCCAGAAATTGGCCTTGAACGAGGCGAGGATAACCATGAACTCACCAACGAAGCCGGATGTGCCGGGCAGGCCGACGTTCGCCATGGCAAACACCACGACCATCGCGGCAAACCACGGCATGGTATTGACTACCCCGCCGTAGGTGGAAATTTCCCGTGAGTGCAGACGGTCGTATAGCACGCCGATCGAGAGGAACATGGCGGCTGAAATGAGGCCGTGGGAAATCATCTGCACCATCGCGCCTTCAAGCGCCAGACGGACACCGCTACCACCAATATTCAACGGGTTGGCCGCAATCATGAAGATCACGAACATGCCCAGTGTCACAAAGCCCATATGCGAAATGGACGAATAGGCAACCAGCTTTTTCATGTCGTTCTGCACCAGCGCAACCAGACCGATGTAGACGATCGCGATCAGTGAGAAGGCGATAATCATGCTATCCAGCAATGCGGACGCATCAGGCGTAATCGGCAGCGAGAACCGCAGGAAGCCATAGCCGCCTATCTTCAGCATGATGGCCGCCAGAATCACGGAACCACCGGTCGGCGCCTCGACGTGCGCGTCGGGCAACCAGGTATGAACCGGCCACATTGGAATCTTGACGGCAAAGGCAATAAAGAATGCAAGGAAAATCAGCACCTGCTCGGTCAGGGTCAGCGGCATTTGCTGCATGTGCAGAATCGAGAAGCTGCCGCCTTTGAAGTACATGTAGATCAGGGCGATCAGCATGAACACCGAACCGAGGAAGGTATAGAGGAAGAACTTGATCGTCGCATACACGCGCCGCGGACCACCCCATATCCCGATGATGACGAACATCGGAATCAGCATCCCTTCGAAGAAGAAATAGAACACGATGGCATCGAGCGCTGCAAAAGAGCCGTTCATCATGCCTTCCATGATCAGGAAGGCCGCCAGATATTGGTGTGCTTTCTCCTGAATCACTTCCCAGGCAGACACGATCACGATCACGGTCGTGAATGTCGTCAGGATCAACAGGGGCAGGGAAATCCCATCCACACCGAGGTGGTAATGGATACCGAATTGCGGGATCCACGCGACACGCTCGACAAATTGCATGGCATAGGTGTGCGTGTCAAAGGCAGGCAACAACGCAAGGCTGAGCAGGAACACGACCACCGAACTGGCCAGGGCGAACCAGCGTGCGAAGCTGGCGCGCCCGGCACCAAACCACATCACAAAGATACCCGCGATAATCGGGAGCCAAACAATCAGGCTGAGCATCGGCCAAGAAGAAGGAAGCATTAAACCAGTATCCATTTAGAAAGAGGTCAACGTAAAAAAACGATCCAAGTCATTAAACCGATCAAGCCCAAAATCATTACAAACGCATAGTGATAGAGATAACCGGTCTGGAGCTTGCGCCACTGCATGGACGTAGCGCCGATCACGCCCGCCGTACCATTGACCATCAGGCCATCGATGAGCCGGACGTCGCCAATTCGCCAAAGCCCGCGCCCCAGCAACCGTGAACCACCACCGAACACGGCGTTATTGAAATCGTCAAAGCCGTAGGCACCGTCCAGAATCCGCTTCGGCCAGGCAAACACCTTGGCAAACAGCGCGGGCAGTGTGCCGGGCATGAGCAGATACATGACCGCAGAGAGTGCCACACCGGCAATGGCCAGCCAGAACACGGAGCTGCTCAGGCTGTGCTCCATCATGGCCAGTGCGCCATGGTAATGCTCGCGCAGATGCGTCATCGCATCATGCCCCGGCATCACCACGATCGCCTGCTCGAAGAAGTCGGAGAACAACAGCGGATCGATGGCAAAGAACCCAACCAGCAAAGCAGGAATGGACAGCAGAATCAGCGGCACGGTGACCACTTTGGGTGATTCATGCAAATGTGAGCGGGTGTGCGCATCCATCCGTTCCTTGCCGAAGAACACGAGGAAAAACAACCGGAAGGTATAGAACGCCGTAACAAATACGCCCAGCAGCACCGCCCAATAGGCGAAGGTCGCACCAGGCAATTGAGAGGCATGAACCGCCATGATAATGCTGTCTTTGGAGAAGAAGCCCGATGTACCGGGGAAACCGATCAAGGCCAACGAACCGATCAGGAAGGTCACGAAGGTAACGGGCATATACTTCCACAGGCCACCCATCTTGCGGATGTCCTGCTCATGGTGCATGGCAATGATCACCGAACCGGCAGCCAGGAACAACAAGGCCTTGAAGAACGCATGGGTCATCAGATGGAAAATCGCGGCGGAGTAGGCCGAGGCACCCAGCGCTACAGTCATGTAACCGAGCTGTGACAGGGTCGAATAGGCAATAACGCGCTTGATATCGTTTTGCACGATACCGAGCAACCCCATGAACAAGGCCGTAATCGCACCGATCACCATGATGAACGACAGTGCCGCATCGGACAGTTCGAACAGCGGCGAGAAACGCGCCACCATGAAAATACCGGCCGTCACCATCGTCGCGGCATGGATCAGCGCAGAAATAGGCGTCGGGCCTTCCATCGAATCGGGCAGCCACACATGCAGTGGCACCTGAGCCGATTTACCCATCGCGCCGATAAACAGCAAAATGGCAATCACGGTCGGCAGCGACCATTCCACACCCGGCCAGTACTCGACTTTCACGCTGGCCAATGCCGGCAGACGCTCAAAGAAAGTGGCGTAATCGAGCGTGTTTGCATACATCAGGACGGCGGCAATACCCAACAGGAAACCGAAATCACCTACACGGTTGACGATGAATGCCTTGAGATTGGCAAAAATCGCAGTTTCCTTTTTGTACCAGAAACCGATCAGCAGGTAAGAAACCAGGCCCACTGCTTCCCAGCCGAAGAACAGTTGCAGCAGATTGTTCGCCATCACCAGCATGAGCATGGAGAAGGTGAACAGGGAGATATAACTGAAGAAACGCTGGTAACCCGGATCATCCGCCATGTAGCCGATGGTATAGATATGCACCATCAGACTGACGCCGGTGACGACGACCATCATCAGAACCGTAAGGCGGTCGACCATGAAACCGATATCGAAGTGGAACGCATCCGTCGCCGCCCAGGTGTACACCGTAGCGTCATAGGTGGGTAACCCGCCCCAGACATGCATGTAAAAAGCGTACAACGAGAGTATGAACGAAATACCGACGCCGATATTGGTCACCCAATGAGCACCGGCGCGGCCGATCTGCTTGCCGAACAGGCCGGCGACCAGTGCCCCGATCAAGGGCGACAGAGCGATGATGAGATAGATTTTTTCCATGGCTTATCCCTTCATCTCTGTCAGGTCTTCGACATTGATGGTCCGCCGATTGCGGAACAGCGTCACCAGGATCGCCAGGCCGATCGCCGCCTCGGCTGCCGCCACGGTCAACACGAAAAACACAAACACTTGACCGTTGATATCGCCCAGGAAGTGGGAGAAGGCAATGAAATTGACATTCACGGCCAGCAGCATCAATTCGATCGCCATCAGCAGGACGAGGATATTTTTCCGGTTCAGGAAGATGCCAGCCACACTGATGGAAAACAGTATTGCTCCGAATACCAGAAACTGGGACAGACTAATCACGGTGCTTTTCTCCCGCTGAGTTTTGACGTGTCGTCGTCAGCTTCGGACTCGACGGGTGTCGAGGAAGCCATCTTCACCACGCGAATCCGATCACCTCGATTGACTTTCACCTGCGCATCGATGTTCTGGTACAGAGCGCCTTCACGCTTGCGATGCGCCAAGGCGATGGCCGATACAATCGAAACCAGCAGAATGAACGCAGCAATTTCAAAGGGATAGACATATTCTGTGTACAGCACCGAGCCCAGTGCCAGGGTGTTGGAGGTGCCGACTGCCGCCGGAGTCGGTGCGGGATAATTCGCCAGACCAAAGGCATGGGAACCGACGATCAAGCCCAACTCGACCACCATCACCAGCGCAACAAAGACACCCACCGGCAAGTTACGCACGAACCCCTCGCGCAACGGTGCCAGATTGATATCCAGCATCATCACCACGAACAGGAACAACACCATCACCGCGCCGACGTAGACCAGCAACAGCACGATGCCGAGAAATTCCGCTTCCATCAGAATCCAGGTCAGCGCCGTGGTAAAGAAGGTCAGCACCAGGAACAGAGCCGCATGGACAGGGTTTTTAACCGTGACCACCCGGATGGCCGAAATCACGGCCGACGAGGCAAACACATAAAAAAGAAACTGATACAGAGTCATTCAATTCTTCCTGATTAATACCGGCTCTAATGCCGACTGTTTGAGACGAGTCATTGCGCGTCTCAACGGTACGGGGCGTCGGCCAATCGATCGGCGGCAATCTGGGACTCCAGTCGATCGCCAATCTCCAGCAGTTTTTCTTTGGTCATGATCTGCTCGCCGCGCTCTTCGAAGTGATATTCAAACACACGGGTTTCAACAATCGAATCAACGGGGCAAGCCTCCTCGCAGAAGCCGCAGTAAATGCATTTGAACAAATCGATATCGTAGCGCGTGGTTCGCCGGGTGCCGTCCTCGCGCTCTTCCGACTCGATGGTGATCGCCAGTGCCGGGCAGACAGCCTCACATAGCTTGCAGGCAATGCAGCGTTCTTCGCCATTGGCATAGCGGCGCAGGGCGTGCAACCCACGGAAACGTGGCGACATCGGTGTTTTTTCTTCCGGATACTGCACGGTGAACTTGCGGCCGAAGAAGTACTTGCCGGTCACCGACAGACCCAGGAACAACTCCCACAAAAACCAGGTTTTAACAAATTGTTTGAATGCGTTCATCGCCCATTACCTCTGGGTGTTTTCTCGGGCCAAATCAAACTTGGTTAACCCGAGATCAGGAAATCCCAAGCTCAAGAAAACCATGGCCCGACCTTGAAATACACCAACACACCCTCAACGAAAATCCAGACGATGGTCACAGGGATAAACACTTTCCACCCCAGACGCATGATCTGGTCATAACGGTATCGAGGGAACGTGGCCCGGAACCACAGGAACAGGAACAGCAGGATCGCAATCTTGATAAAGAACCAGAAGATCCCGGGAATAAAATCGAAAATCGATTCCAGCGCGGTTCCCTGGAAGGGGGAAAGCCAGCCGCCGAGAAACAACAGCGCAGTCAATGCCGAAATCAGGATCATGCTGGCGTATTCGGCCAACATGAACAGCGCAAACGTGATGCCGGAGTATTCAACGTGGAAACCGGCGACGAGTTCTGACTCGCCTTCTGTGATATCAAACGGTGCGCGGTTGGTCTCGGCTACGCCGGAGATGAAATAAACCACGAACATAGGCAGCAGTGGCAACCAGTACCATGTCAGGATATTGCCGGATTGATGCTCGACGATCTCGGTCAGATTCAGACTCCGGGCCGCCATGAGCACGCCGACCAAGGCGAAGCCCATCGCCAATTCATACGCCACTTTATGTGCCGCAGAACGCATGCCACCGAGCAGCGCATACTTCGAGTTGGAAGCCCATCCGGCCAGGATCACGCCATACACACCGGCCGCACCGATGGCCAGCACATAGAGCAAGCCCGCGTTGATATTGGCCAGAACCCAGCCCTTGTCGAATGGAATAACCGCCCATGCGACAAATGACGCCACCAGAATCAACACCGGCGCCAGATAGAAAATGAACTTATTGGCGACGTTAGGAGTGATGATTTCCTTGAACAGCAGTTTGAACACGTCGGCAAACGGCTGGAATAAACCCTTGGGGCCAACGCGGTTCGGGCCGATGCGCACCTGCATGTAGCCGATGACCTTCCTTTCGAAATACGTCAGATAAGCCACGGCGATGACCAACGGCAGCAGAATGACCAGCACCCAGAGGGTGTTGACCACCAGATATTGCCAGGCCGGTGACATCCAGCCGATGACCGGATGCAGCAATTGATTCAGCACGCCACTACCTCCCGTGACACTTCAACCAAACCGCCGATGGCTGGCAGCACGGCACTCACTTCGCTGACATAAATCAGCAATGCGCCCTGCGGCACGGAATCATCGAACTTAACCGTCATCTCGGTTGAGCAGCCGGACTGGGTGATGGTCACGACACCGCCCTCATCCCAATTTTGTTCTGCCGCATCGGCAGGATTGACGAGGCAATGTCGTTGTTTTTTCGCCAAATCAGTCATCTGCAAAGGCGCGGCGCGGCGGATCACGCCGTCGATGGCATACATGGCCACCGGCGCAATGCGCACCCAGCCTTCTGCCGATGAAGCCGCCACCGGTCGAACCGCGCCGAGCACGTCACTTTCATTGCTCAGGCTGACCTCGGCGCACTGGGATTGTACTTCCGCACGCACCTCGGCGGCATCCATGAAATCGAAGCCAGCCAGATCCAGCAGATTGCCGAGTACCCGCAGAACTTTCCAACCCGGACGGGACTGGGCCCAAGAACGGACGATGCCCCGTTGCGGCTGCCAACGACCTTCGCCATTGACCCACGTGCCCGCAGATTCAACAGCCGTACCAATCGGCAGCAAAATATCGGCAAACTCAAGTTGGCTTGAACTGACATGAGAAACCAGACTGACCACGCACTCGGCCTCACGCAACCGGGCCACTGCTTCGGTACCAGCCTGGGTATCGAGATCCGGCTCGACACCCAGGAGCAGCATCGCAGGTGTCGGTGACTGCAGTAGTGTTTGGGCATTTGCTCCAGTCCCAACCGCAGCCTGGCCACCGGCCAGACGATGCGGCACGGCACCGGCCAACCAGGCACCCGGCTGATTACCCCCTTGCGGCAGGATACCCAGAGAGACATCAAGCGCCTTGGATAGACGACCGGCCAGATAGCGAATCGCGCCGTACTGCGGATCGTTCTGCGCCAGATGCCCCAGAAAAATCGCGGCATTCGCGCCCTGTTCGAGATCAGCAAGAATTTTCGTGCACAGTTCCGTATCAACCGGCGCGGACTCAACCAGTCCTTCAGGCAAAGTCACGCCTGCCGTTCGGCTCAAGGCAATCAGGACATCCAACAAGCCGCCGTCTGGTGCGCAGGGCCATTGCGCAGCACGGAAGGTCAGAGATTCTTTGACCGGGTGAACCACATGAATCCGCGCTCGCTTGGTCAGCGCCGCCATGCGTAGACGATGACCGAACAGCGGGATGTCCTCACGGATCGAACCACCAATCACCAGCACCGATGTGAGCTGGCTGATCTGGGCGATGTCCATGCCGAACCACGGCATGACCGGATCACCCGCATCGGCCGAGAAATCAGTCTGGCGCAGGCGATGATCGACGTTGTTCGAGCCCATGCCACGAATGATTTTCTGGAACAGGTACAGTTCTTCCAGGCTCGCGTTGGGAGAGATCAGCCCACCCAAGGCTTGAGCACCCTGCTGCTGCACGATGCCCTGAATTTTTTCAGCCACCAGAGCGAGTGCGGTATCCCAATCGGTTGCATGCCATTGCCCATCTCGCTTGACCATAGGCTGCGCCAGACGATCTTCGGTGAACAAGCCGGTGTAGGCATAACGGTCACGATCCGACAACCAGGTTTCGTTGATCAGATCATTATCACGCGGCACCGTACGCATCACCTTCCCATCACGGGTGTGCAGGTACAGATTCGAGCCGAAGGCATCATGGGTTGAGATGTGCGGCTGCTGCACCAACTCCCACGGGCGGGCTGTATAACGCGACGGCTTGGCCGTGAGCGCGCCCACCGGACACAGATCGATCACGTTGCCGGACAACTCGGACGTCACGCTTTTGGCAATGTAAGTACCGATTTCCATGTGGTCGGAACGACCGACCACACCCAGTTCCTTCAGACCTGCAATTTCTTCGCCGAAACGGACGCAACGCGTGCAGTGGATGCAGCGCGTCATGTCGGTGGCGATCAGTGGGCCGATATTCTTGTCCTTGACCACACGCTTGACTTCGGAATACTGCCCGACGCCTTCACCATAGCCCATGGCCAAATCCTGCAACTCGCACTCACCGCCCTGATCGCAAATCGGACAATCGAGCGGGTGGTTGATCAGCAAAAACTCCATGGTCGCGCGCTGGGCAGCCAGCGCTTTGGGGCTACGGGTCAGCACGCGCATGCCTTCGGAAATGGGTGTTGAGCAGGCAGGCAGCGGCTTGGGCGCACGCGCCACTTCAACCAGGCACATCCGGCAGTTGGCCGCGATTGAAAGTTTGCGGTGATAGCAAAACCGGGGGATATTGATGCCAGCCTGATCGGTCACTTCGATCAGCATATCGCCCTTGCGCCCTTTCAAGGGAATGCCATCAACTTCGATGGTGATCAAATCGTCGTGAATACTCAAAGACTTAACCCTGTATCTGTTAGACCGTCGCCAAACCGTCAGCAATCATGCTGTGGCCATGCTCGATGTAATATTCAAATTCGTGACGGAAATGCTTGAGGAAGCTGCGCACGGGTACGGCGGCCGCATCACCCAGCGCGCAGATAGTCCGTCCTTCGATCTTGCTGGCCACGTCATCCAGTCGGTTCAAATCGGCCATAGCCCCCTTGCCTTCAACAATGCGGGTGAGCATCCGGTAAAGCCAACCGGTACCCTCACGGCAGGGTGTGCATTGACCGCAGGACTCCGAATAGTAAAAACGCGAGATACGGCGCAAGGCTTCGACCATGCACGCCGAATCGTCTATCACGATCAGGCCGCCCGAACCGAGAAACGTGCCTGATTTGGCGATGGCGTCATAATCCATGGTGGTCTGCATCATCACGGAACCCGGCACCACGGGCGTGGAGGTGCCGCCCGGGATCACCGCCTTGAGCTTGCGGCCTTCGCGTACGCCACCGGCCATAGCCAGCAGTTCACCGAATGGCAGACCCATCGGAACCTCGAACACTCCGGGCTTGTTCACATGACCGGAAACGGAGAAGAGCTTCAACCCCCCGCTGTTCGGCACGCCCAGATCAGCAAACCACTTGCCGCCGTTACGCATGATGGCGGGAACCGACGACAATGTTTCGGTGTTGTTCACCGTGGTCGGGCGACCATACAAACCAAAGTTGGCCGGGAACGGTGGCTTGAATCGAGGTTGGCCTTTCTTGCCTTCCAGAGATTCGAGCAAGGCAGTCTCTTCGCCGCAGATGTAGGCACCGGCGCCCAACGAACCGTACAGATCGAAATCAATGCCGGAGCCTTGCAAGTTCTTGCCCAGCAAGCCCAACTCGTAGGCTTCCTTGACCGCGGTTTCAAAACGACGGAACACGAGATCGGTGAACTCGCCGCGCATGTAGTTGTAACCCACCGTGGCGCCAATGGTGTAACCCGCGATCGCCATCCCCTCTACCAGAGCATGGGGATTGTTGAGCAGAATCTGACGATCCTTGGCGGTACCCGGCTCGGATTCGTCCGAATTGCATACGATGTATTTCTGCCCCGGCGCATTGCGCGGCATGAACGACCATTTGAGACCGGTCGGGAAACCCGCACCGCCTCGACCACGCAGGTTTGAGGTTTTCAGCTCTTCGATAATCAGTGCCGGATCGGTTTTTTCGGCCAGGATTTTCCGCCAAGCCGAATACCCGCCAATCTTGAGATAGCTCTCAAGCGTCCAAGGCTCATCAAACTGCATCGTCGCAAAACAGACTTGTTCCGTCATCGCGTCACTCCAGTTTATCGAGAATGGCGTCCACCTTCTCGGGTGTCAACCGTTCGTAATAGACATGATCGACCTGCATCATCGGGCCACCGTCGCAGGCCGCGAGGCATTCTTCTTCCACCTTGAGGTAGATTCGGCCATCAGGAGTCGATTCACCGAGTTTGATACCCAGTTTCTTCTCACAATGCGCCACAATCTCGTCCGAGCCCATCAAAGCACATGAAATGTTGGTACAGATGGATACGTGATGCCGGCCACAGGGTTTTGTTTCCAGCATGGAATAGAAGGTCGCCACTTCATAAACGGAAATAGGTGGCAGATCGAGATACTCGGCAACCGCATCCATCAGGTCCGTCGTCAGATAGCCTTCATTCTGGTGCTGTGTTTCGCGAAGCGCGGCCAGCACGGCAGATTGCTTCTGCTCGGGCGGATATTTACTAAGCCAATGATCAATTTCATGGCGTGTGTGATCGCTCAGCAAATGAATCTTACTGTCTTTCATTAACGGTCCACCTCACCAAAAACAATATCTTGCGTACCGATAATCGCCACGACATCGGCCAGCATGTGCCCGCGCGACATCTCATCGAGAGCAGATAGATGCGCAAAGCCCGGCGCGCGGATTTTCAAGCGGTACGGCTTGTTGGCTCCATCGGAAACGAGGTAAATCCCGAACTCACCCTTCGGATGCTCAACCGCGGCATAGGTCTCGCCTTCGGGTAGGCAATAACCCTCGGTGAACAATTTGAAATGGTGAATCAGCGATTCCATGTCCGCCTTGACTTCTTCCCGTCGTGGCGGCGCGATCTTGCGGTTATCCACCATGACCGGACCTGGGTTCTTGCGTAGCCAGTCAATACATTGCTTGATGATCCGGTTGGATTGCCGCATTTCCTCGACCCGAACGAGGTACCGATCGTAGCAATCACCAGTCACGCCCACAGGAATGTCGAAATCCAGCTTGTCGTATACGGCATAGGGCTGCTTCTTGCGCAGATCCCACTCGACACCGGAACCACGCAGCATCGGGCCGGTAAAGCCGAGCGCAATCGCGCGCTCCGGCGAAACGATGCCGATATCCACCGTACGCTGTTTCCAGATTCGATTATCGGTGAGCAGCGTCTCGTACTCGTCCACATAACCCGGGAATCGCTGGGTGAAGTCTTCGAGGAAATCCAGCAGGGAACCCTGGCGGGACTCGTTCATGCGCCGGACATCGCGCTCGCTATGCCACTGTGATTTCTCATACTGCGGCATTGTGTCTGGCAAATCCCGCGCGACGCCGCCCGGCCGATAATAAGTAGCGTGCAAGCGCGCACCGGAGACCGCTTCGTAGCAATCCATCAGATCCTCCCGTTCGCGGAAGGCATAGAGGAAAACGGTCATCGCACCGATGTCCAGCGCATGCGCACCGAGCCAGAGCAAGTGGTTCAAAATACGGGTGATCTCGTCAAACATGACGCGTATGTACTGCGCCCGTTCGGGAATCTCCAGATTGACCAACTGTTCGATGGCACGAACATAGGCATGCTCGTTGCACATCATGGAAACGTAATCCAGTCGATCCATATAACCGATAGACTGGTTATAGGGTTTGCTTTCTGCCAGTTTTTCGGTGCCACGATGAAGCAGACCGATATGCGGATCGGCGCGAACGATGGTCTCGCCATCCATCTCCAGTACCAGGCGCAATACGCCGTGGGCGGATGGATGCTGTGGGCCGAAATTCAGCGTGTAATTGGCAATTTCCGGCATGATCAGCGTCCTCCCCGCGCGGGCTCTTCGGGCACGACGTATCGGCTATCGTGGCGGTGCACCTTGGGCACCAGCACACGCGGCTCAATGGAAACGGGCTCGTAAACCACCCGGTTCTTATTTGGGTCGAACCGAACTTCGACGTTACCGATCAATGGGAAATCCTTGCGCATCGGATGACCAACGAAGCCGTAATCCGTGAGGATCCGGCGCATGTCGGGATGGTCATCGAACAGAATACCGAAGAGATCGAATGCTTCGCGTTCGAACCAGTTAACGACAGGCCATATAGCCACGACCGAAGGAACGGTCGGCAGTTCTGCATCGACACAGGGAATCCGGACGCGGACACGCCAGTTGTGCTTGTATGAAAGCAAATGGGCCACAACGGCGAAGCGGGGACGATCCTGATTGCCAGACGGCATCTCATCCCCAAACTTCAGGCGGGCATTACTGGCCGGTTCGACGCCGCGACTGTAACCCGCATAGGACACACTTTCCTCACCAGCCCATTCTTGCTGCCCATATTCCAGATAGTCGATTCCACAAAGATCGACGCATTGATCAAAATGGGTTTCAGGCGCGGTAGCCAAACGCTTTGCCGCTTCTTGCCAGTGCGCTGCCGCCACCTCAATGGTGATTTCATCCAACGCAACGGTCAGATTGATCAACAGATCGCCAAGCACAGATTCCAGGGCTGGTTTCAGGGCCGGATTAAGCCTTTGCTGCACAGTCATAATGATCTACTTTGCCTATTGTTTTGCGCCAACACAATCAGCTCCGTGCGATTGTATTGGTACGGCGAATCTTGTTCTGAAGCTGAATGATTCCGTACAGCAAGGCCTCGGCCGTTGGCGGACAGCCCGGAACGTAAATATCGACCGGCACGATCCGGTCGCAACCACGCACAACAGCGTAGGAATAGTGATAGTAACCGCCACCATTGGCACAGGAACCCATGGAGATAACCCAACGGGGCTCAGCCATCTGATCATAGACCTTGCGCAATGCAGGAGCCATTTTATTGACCAGCGTACCCGCCACGATCATGACATCCGACTGACGCGGGCTGGGACGGAAAACGACACCGAACCGGTCCAGATCATAACGCGCAGCACCCGCATGCATCATTTCGACTGCACAGCAGGCCAAACCGAACGTCATGGGCCAGAGCGAGCCGGTGCGCGCCCAGTTAATCAGCTTGTCGGCAGAAGTGGTGACGAAGCCTTTTTCGAGAACGCCTTCTATTCCCATTCCAGCGCCCCCTTCTTCCACTCATACACAAAGCCGACGACCAGAACACCCAAGAAGATGGCCATGGCAATCAACCCGAAATGCCCGATCTGGTCCAGAGCCACAGCCCACGGGAACAAAAAGGCAATTTCGAGGTCGAAGATAATAAATAGTATGGCGACGAGATAGTAACGCACATCGAATTTCATGCGTGCGTCTTCGAAAGCGGCAAAACCACATTCGTAGGGAGCGTTCTTGGCCGAATCCGGGCGGAATGGAGCGAGAAGCTTGCCGCCAAACAACAACCCCAAAGAAAACAGCACGGCAACGCCGAAGAAAATCAGGATGGGAAGATAACCTTCTAGCACGGGGCACCCTCTCGGTCAGCGCGAACCAACGTCCGCTTGATTTTTCGCGCGCGAACTAAAACCCAGCACACAAGCGATTCCTGCGGACTGGCCTAATCTTATTATTATTTTACTTACACAAAATTGGTGCGGACGGTGGGACTCGAACCCACACAGCTTTCGCCACTACCCCCTCAAGATAGCGTGTCTACCAATTCCACCACGTCCGCGAAATCTGCGCCTGCCTTCACCAGCGATCACACTGGCGCAACAGGCTTTCTAATCAGCACAAGCCAAGTCTTATATCAGGTCATTTACCAGGTCATTTACTTGGCACATCGGCCGGTTGGGTTGACCCATTCGCTGCCGGTGCGACCTGCTCACTACCCACTGATGTGGATGGCACATCTGAAGGTTTACCTTGACTCGCTGGTGCAGGGGTCACTGACTCAGAAGGTGAAGGTACTGAATTCTGTGGATTTGGCGCTGTGCCCATCCCATCATTCTTATTGGAGTCCGTCTTTGAAACGGGCACAGAATTTACCACGCTGGAAGGACTATGTGAAGTATTAATGACGTAAGCGAGCAGCAAACTGGTCGCAAAAAAAGCAACCACGAGCCAGCCCGTCATTTTTTGCAGAAAGGTCGCCGCACCACGCGCACCAAATACGGTGCCAGACGAACCCGAGCCGAAGGCGGCCCCCGCATCGGCGCCCTTGCCATGCTGAATCAGCACCAGACCAATCAAGGTCAAACCAATCAGCACATGTCCAATCAAAATCAATGTTTGCATCACACGGTTCCAAGCGAGTCGGCCGCAGCACGACAAATAATCAGAAAATCTTCTGCCTTCAGAGATGCGCCGCCAATCAAGCCGCCATCAATATCAGGCTGGGAGAACAGTTCGGCCGCGTTATCCGGCTTGACCGACCCACCGTATTGAATGCGCAGGGTACGCGCGACCGGTTCGTTCAGCCCGGCAATCAGACCACGAATCGTAGCGTGCATTGCCTGCGCCTGCTCGGGCGAAGCGGTCAAACCGGTCCCGATGGCCCAGACAGGCTCATACGCGATGACGATCCGATCAAACGCTGCGACACCGACCTCGTCGATGACCGCCTGAACCTGAGCACACACGACTTCGTTCATGTGCCCAGCCTGGCGCTCTTCCAAAGTCTCACCCACGCACAGAACGGGCATGAGGCCGGCTGCCAGGGCGCGCCCGACCTTACGGGCAATCACCTCGTCGCGCTCACCAAAAAGGGCGCGACGCTCGGAGTGGCCGATCAGCACATACTGACAGCCGACATCGCGCAGCATAGCAGCCGAAACCTCTGCCGTGTAGGCACCTTCGACATACTCAGAGCAATCCTGAGCACCCACTTTCAAATCCGTATGCGCCACTTGACGCACCGTTTGTGGAATAAGAACGAATGAGGGGCAAACCCCTACATCGATCGCATCCAATCCCGTCACCCCGGCAAGAATGCCAGCCACAAGCGCCTCAGACGAGGCCGTTGAGCCGTTAAGCTTCCAGTTTCCGAGTACGATTGGCTTACGCATGCCGTCCTATTTCCCCTTGGTTCTGCTTTTTCTGGAACGCACCAGCGCCCCGATCTGTTATCAAAAAGGCCGATAAGGTTACTTGTACGAGCGAGTTAAATCAATCATTCATACACGCTTCATGCCATCAGACCACCGGGGACAAGGCGATCTCCTTTACTTCCTGCGCCAGCTTTTTCGCCTGTTTCTCAACCAAATCAGCTCGCTTGCCTTCAACCATGACACGAATCAGCGGTTCAGTACCCGATGCACGAAGCAGAACACGCCCATCATCCCCCAGAACTTTTTCGACGGCCTGCACCGCGGAGAGGATGCGCGGCTGGCTCAAATCACACTTCTGTTCCGTACGAACATTGATCAAGGTCTGAGGGAAAATCGCCATGTTTTCCGTAAGCGCACGCAAACTTTGCCCCCTGGCCTTCATGGCAGATAAAACCTGTAGTGCCGCCACAATACCATCACCCGTGGTATGCCGATCCAGACACAAAATATGCCCGGAAGACTCGCCACCCAACAGCCAGTCATTCCGCTTCAGGGTTTCGTGGACATACCGATCCCCGACGTTGGCCCGAACAAACGGCAACCCGAGTTCCTTGATTGCCAGTTCGAGACCGAGATTACTCATCAGCGTTCCGACCACCCCGCCGCTATAACCTGAGCGACGAACGCGGTCCGCCGCGATGATGTAGAGCAACTGATCGCCGTCCAGCACCTGCCCCTCGGCATCGACGAGCAACACGCGGTCACCATCACCATCCAGCGCCACGCCCAGATCCGCCCGGAACTCGGACACGGCTCGTTGGAGCGCAGCAGGATCGGTCGAGCCCACGCCCGCATTGATATTCAACCCATCGGGTTCAGAACCGATGCTAATCACTTCGGCACCCAGCTCTGTGAATACGCGCGGTGCAACCTGGTACCCCGCTCCGTTGGCGCAATCGACTACGATCCGCAGATTGGACAAGGACAGCCCCGTCTCAATCGAGCTCTTGCAGAACTCGATATACCGGCCCGGCGCATCGTCGATACGCTGAGCCTTGCCCAGCATATCCGAACGGGCCACGGTCATGGGTTCATCCAGCATGCGCTCGATTTCGGCCTCGATCACATCCGGCAGTTTTTCCCCTTGGGAGGAGAAGAATTTAACGCCGTTATCCTGGAAAGGATTGTGAGAAGCGCTGATCACCACGCCGGCCGATCCACGCAACGTGCGCGTCAGGTAGGCGATGGCCGGTGTGGGCATCGGCCCCAGCAAGCGCACATCCACACCCGCAGCAGAAAAACCCGCCTCCAGAGCCGACTCGAACATGTATCCGGAAATACGCGTATCTTTTCCAATCAACACCCGACGGCGCCCTTCCTGACCCAGCACCATGCCGGCTGCCCAGCCAAGTTTCAGCACGAACTCCGGCGTCATCGGCCATTGTCCCACCGCACCGCGTACGCCATCGGTCCCAAATACCTTCATATCCATTCACCTTATCCTGCTACAGCCGCCCGCATCCTAACCGATAACACGCCCGCTGCCACTCAATAGCACTCAGCCAAAGAAATCGCCCAAACAAAAAAACCGCCTCAACAAAAGGCGGTTCATATAAACAACACCACCCCGAGGAGGTGGCGACCAACACAATTACTCGGTCTGAGCCATGTTGTTGTCGGCGCCTTTCACATTCATTTGCGAAATGTAAGCGGCCAAGTCACGGATCTCTTCAGGTGTCAGGTATTTCGCCTGTGCGTTCATGACGTAAGAGTACGGGCCAAGCTGCTTGCCAGACTTGTACATTTCCAACATGGAAGTGGTTGCCGAAACCGGCAGGCCAGAAAGCTTGGGCGCGTTCAGGAGTTTTCCACCCTCACCCTCTGCACCGTGACACACGGCACAGCTTGAGAACAGCGCATGACCAAAGCCGATGTTGGCATCTGCCTTGATCATGTTCGCCGCAGGCGCGGCAGCAGCCGGTGCCGCAGCAGCAGGCGCAGCGGCAGCTTCAGCGCCCCCACCGAGGGTGGCGATATAGGCGGCGAGGTCGGCGATATCGGCTTCAGACAGGTTGGCAGCCTGAGGTGCCATGGTGCCATAGCGCGCGCCGCCCAGGTTATGAGCCTTCAGAGTTGCCATATCGCCTTTTTTGAAGGCTGTAAGAATGGTTTCGGCATCCGCCGCGTTCAACTTCGTCAACGCCGGGAAAGCCCCCCCGTTACCTTTTCCATCCGCGCCGTGGCAGGCCGCACACGTTGCAAATTTTGTTTTACCCGCAGCAGCATCACCTGCGGCCATTGAAACCACGGGCTGAATCATCAAACCGCCCAACATGACAGCCAATAGCGAACGACGCATCATTTTCATAGTTACTCTCTCGTTTTTATCATGACAATTTGAACGCAATGCACTCTAACAGGCACACATCGATCAAATACCCCCGACTGCGTAAAATATCAGAGAACACTAATAGGGAACAACCGGATGCGTCTTATGCACCAATAAATAAATATATGCTAACAACACTGAAATCAAAATTGATGCAGACAGGTCGCCTGATACAGCCGAAGCCCGTCTCTCGTGGCTGCTACATCGTGGACCCGAACAATGTCCGCCCCGCGCTCCATCGCCATCACAGCAAGCACGACGCTTCCGACCACCCTATCGGAAACAGCCCGTCCCGTCACCTCACCGATCATTCTCTTTCGCGAGAGCCCGACAAGGATAGGCATGCTCCTGGACCGGAATTCGTTTAACCGAGCAAGAAGTTCGAAATTCTGCTCGGTAGTTTTTGCAAAACCGAAGCCGGGGTCGAGCATCAGATGGGATCGGGGGATACCCGCCTCTATTGCCACATTTACCCGCTCGTCCAATTCCGCCAACACGTCAGACACCAGGTTTTCGTACTGACACAGGCTGTTCATCGTCGAGGGTTCGCCCCGCATGTGCATCAAACACACCATGACACCCGAAGCCTGCACAGCTTGCCTGGCCGCTTCCAACGCCCCCGGACGGACCAAAGCCCGCACGTCATTGATAATGGATGCACCCGCTTGTGTCGCAGCGAGCATCACCTGTGGCTGACTGGTATCGATGGAAACAGGCAGATCGAAACGAGCCCTGATCGCCTCGATCACCGGCACGACACGATCAAGCTCTTGCTCGACGCCAACCACTTCGGCACCGGGGCGTGTCGACTCGCCCCCCACATCGATGATATCGGCACCCTCCGACTGTAGGGTCGCTACAGCGTCAATCACCTTGTCGATATCGATTTTCTCGTGCCGAAAAAAAACACCCCCGTCCGAAAAGGAGTCAGGAGTGATATTCAAAATCGCCATGATGCGTGGCGACTTCGAATGAAGCCGCGACATGAACGAATCCTGCATGGGCAAATCAGTGCTGGTTTGCCGGGCCACCAACAGCATCCGCCGGGGGTGCAGGTTTATCCGCCGGGGGAGTGGGTTCTTCAGGCTTGGCCTCAGACACAGTTTCTCCGCTTGCCGGTGGCGTTTTGCTGCCCGTATCAGAGCCAGTACCCCAACCGGCAGGTTCACGAACCGGTCGGCGGGCCATCAAGTCATCAATCTGGGCCACATCGATTGTTTCGTACTTCATCAGGGCATCGGCCATGGCGTGCAGAATGTCGATGTTATCGGTCAACAACTGATGGCAACGCTGGTAATTGCGGTCGATGATAAGGCGTACCTCTTCGTCGATCACACTGGCGGTATTGTCAGAAATGGTACTGCCCGGTACGGCCCGGCCAAACATGGGATCGCCGTCTTCCTCTGAATAGGCGAGTGTACCGAGTTTGTCCGACATACCCCACTTGGTAACCATGTTGCGGGCAATTTCGGTCGCACGCTCGATGTCATTGGAAGCACCGGTCGTTACGGCTTCCGAGCCGAAAATCAGCTCCTCGGCAATACGCCCACCAAACAGGCTGGAAATATTGGATTCGAGCTTGCGTTTGGAGTAGCTGTAACGGTCTTCATCCGGCAGGAACATAGTGACGCCCAAGGCACGCCCGCGCGGGATGATCGACACCTTGTAGACCGGATCATGCTCTGGCACCAAACGGCCGACAATCGCATGGCCCGCTTCGTGATAGGCGGTGAGTTTCTTCTCGGCCTCGCTCATCACCATCGATTTGCGCTCGGCACCCATGATGATCTTGTCCTTGGCGCGTTCCAGATCCGCCATGGTCACTTCTGATTTGTTCGCACGGGCGGCGTACAAGGCCGCCTCGTTTATCAGGTTGGCGAGATCGGCACCGGAGAAGCCCGGCGTACCCCGTGCAATCAGGTTGGGCACGACATCGGCAGCGGCCGGCACCTTACGCAGATGAACCTTGAGAATCTGTTCACGACCCCGCACATCGGGCAGGCCAACCACGACCTGACGGTCGAAACGGCCCGGACGGAGCAAAGCCTTGTCGAGCACGTCGGGGCGGTTCGTCGCCGCAATGATGATCACGCCTTCATTGCCTTCGAAACCATCCATTTCGACCAGCAACTGGTTCAAGGTCTGCTCACGCTCATCGTGTCCGCCACCCATACCGGAGCCACGATGACGCCCCACCGCATCGATCTCGTCGATGAAGATGATGCAGGGAGCCTGTTTCTTGGCCTGTTCGAACATGTCACGAACGCGCGACGCACCGACACCGACGAACATTTCAACAAAATCGGAGCCAGAGATCGTGAAGAACGGCACTTTGGCCTCACCCGCAACCGCGCGAGCAAGCAGGGTTTTACCCGTACCCGGCGGGCCGACCATCAGCACGCCACGCGGCACCCGCCCACCCAGACGCTGGAACTTGCCCGGGTCACGCAGAAAATCGACCAATTCCACCACGTCCTGTTTGGCTTCATCGGCACCGGCGACGTCGTTGAAGGTGACCTTGACCTGATCCTCGCCCAGCAGACGTGCCTTGGACTTACCAAAACTCATGGCACCCCGGCCACCGCCGCCCTGCATCTGGCGCATGAAGAAGATCCAGATGCCGATCAGCAGCAGGAACGGGAACCACTGAATGAAAATCGTCATCAGCAGGGACGGACGTTCTGGCGGCACGGCATCGATTTTGACGTTGTTGCTCAAGAGGTCGCCAATCATCGCGCGATTATCGGTTTCCGGGCTGTAAGTCTGGAACGTGGCGCCCGAGCTGGTTTTGCCGGTAATGGTCTTGCCTTCAATGATCACCGAATCGATGCTTCCACCCTTCACATCGCTCAAAAACTGCGAGTAGCTCATCGGTTGAGTCGCCGTCGAGCGGGAGCTGAAGCTGTTGAACACGGTCATCAGGACAACCGCAATCACCACCCAGACGAGAATATTTTTCGTTAAATCGTTCAACACGCCACCTCTGCATCACATTGACGGGAAGCCATACCCCGGCAAATAAAATTTATAGCCTCAAGGAACCTCTGATTAAATCCTTCGTGACCGAGACGGGCTTTTGAGGGATTTAATCAGAGGTTCCTTAACCTTATACCACGCGCTTGCCGCGCGCCACCAAATACACTTCACGCGAGCGTGGACGTGATGCCTTGGGCTTGCGCACCACGACACTCTTGAAGGCGCTCCGGGCATCCTGCATGAGCGCATCAAAGCCTTCGCCCTGAAAGACTTTAGTCACAAAGGCCCCCTCAGGTTTGAGCATGTGATGACAAAAATCCAGTGCGAGTTCCGCCAGATACATGGCACGAGGAATATCCACCGTTTCCACACCGCTCATGTTCGGCGCCATGTCTGAAATGACAAGATCGACCGGCGCTTCACCGAGCAACGCTGTAAGACGCGCCAACACTTCTTCAGAAGAGAAATCACCCTGAATGACGGTTGTATGGGCAAAATGATCCATAGGCAAGAGGTCGAGCGCAAAAACATGCCCCCGTTCACCGACAACCTGCGCGGCGTATTGCGTCCACCCACCGGGCGCGGCACCCAGATCGACCACCCGTTGGCCTGGTTTCAGAAATCGGTCCCGCTCATTGAGTTCCTTGAGTTTGTATACTGCCCGCGAGCGATAACCCTCGCGCTGAGCGCGCAACACAAATTCGTCACGAAAGTGTTCAGCCAGCCAACGCTGACTGCTATTTGACCGGGCCATAGGCTCCCCTGATCGTCGAATAATCGATCATTATCGCCTGAAGCGAGGCATTCACCAAACCGGAATACACAAAAAAACCGACTGTCGAAAGCCGGTTTTGCATCGCGCCGGATATATGGTTCAGGCTGATCAGTGCTTCATCATGCCCGGCATCGCAGGCCGTTTTTTTACCGGCACCGTGATCGTTTCATGCGAGCCGTCGGCGAATGTGAGCGTCACTGGCAATGAGTCACCCGCCTGTAACCGTTTCTCCGGCTGGATCAACATGATGTGATAACCACCGGGTGCCAGCCTGGTTTCGCCGTGGGCGGGCACAACGATCTCTTTCTGCTCGATCATTTTATGCATGCCATTGACTTCGATCGACTTGTGCAACTGGACGAGTTTGAAGCCCGGCGCTTCGGCTTTAACCAAGGCTTCCGGCTTGTCGGTCTGGTTATTCATATTAAGAAAAACCGCATTCGCCATTGCCCCCGGGGGTTGCTCGGGAATCCAGGCATCGGAAATCACGGGCGCCGCAAACGCACCGCCACTCATAGCCATAAACAGTGAACCCACTAACATTCGCTTCATTGCACCACCTCTTTGAAAAATCGAACCAAAGCCTGATCCATCGCCGCCGGATCATGCGGTGATGGCAAAATGGCGACCATCTTGCCATCAGGGGAAATCAACCGATACGCGGTATCGTGATCAATTTCATAACTCGTATCACCGGGCGTATGCGCCGAGATTCGGTACCCCGCCTTCAACGGTTTGGTGACCTTATCGATCATCGACCGCGTCCCCGTCATCCCCATGAACTGCTTATCGAAATAATGAACGTACTCATTGATCCGCTTGGGCGTATCCCGCTCGGGATCCACGGACAAAAACACAATCTGCCATTTCACACCGGGCAATGACTGCTGCAACTTCGGCAACAACCCCGCCAAAGCGGTCAGTTCGGTCGGGCACACATCGGGGCAAAAGGTGTACCCGATGTAAAACAGCGTCCAATGCCCCTTGAATAATTCCGGCGTCTTGACCGGCCCGTTTGCCGTCATGAATTCGGCAGACGGGACAGCGACAGGAGATTTCAGCGAACGCATCACCAGCAAATCCTTCGGCTCGAAAGCGGACAGCCGCTGGATATCGACTGCACGCTCATTGATCGAGCCACGCTGATTCTGGTCGCCACAAGCCGAAATTCCGAAAGAGACAAACGCGCTCAAGGCCAGCAGCGCCAGAAAACGCGCCAACACCAGAGATACATGCGGGAATCGACACCCAGAACCAGCGTGCAACATGAAATACCCCTTTTCGAAGACAATTAAACCATCACCCCAACCACACTTACTCCACTCCGGGAATCGATTGGTTAAAAATGATTAAAACGTTAATATGCCCCCTATCGGGCACCAGTCACAATGTGTGATTTCACACACTTTTTCCTTTTGACTGCTTCACTTTGGTTTTATATATCCTCGGTACTCGGATACCGGTTCCATTTTTCACCAGCAAGATCAGCATGGCTCTCACAAATAAACAAAAACAGTTTCTGCGCGCACAGGCCCACCACCTCAACCCTGTCGTACTTCTTGGTCAACACGGGCTGACAGATGCCGTCATGGCTGAAATCGAGCTCGCGCTGACTACGCACGAACTCATCAAAGTGCGTATTCCCGGTCAGGATCGGGACGACAAGAAAGATATGATGCAGCAGATCGCCACCACGACCGGTTCTGAGCTGGTGCAATCCGTAGGGCACATCGCCGTGTTTTATCGCCCCGATCCGGATGGGGCGCGTTTGACGTTGCCCAAAGCCACTGCCGGATCCAACCGGCGTTGATCGGCTATTGATCAAACGATGATCCTGCCTTTTCTGAGTGAGGGCGAACACGCCGACCCCGACGATTTCCCAGCGGCACACCGGGCACTCACGGAACCCAATGGATTACTGGCGGTAGGTGGCGATTTAAGCTTGTCGCGCATGGTCTGTGCCTATAAACGCGGCATTTTCCCCTGGTTCGGCGCGGGCGATCCTGTGCTTTGGTGGGCACCTGATCCGCGCACCGTGTTGACCCCGGCAGGTTTTCACCTTTCCAGATCACTCGCCAAATGGCGCCGCCAGCAACGTTACCGAATTACGGTGAATAAAGCCTTCGCAGACGTGGTCGCCGGTTGTGCCGCCCCGCGTTCAGATCAGGATGGCACCTGGATCGTGCCGGACATGCTCAAGGTGTTCATCGAGCTCCATGAAGCAGGACACGGATATTCCATCGAAATATGGGATGGCGTGCAATTGGTTGGCGGCCTGTTCGGGGCGAAATTCGGCCGCGCAGCATTTGGCGAGTCCATGTTCAGCCGTGTGCCGAATGCATCCAAACTCGCTCTGGCGGCCATACTCATCGATCAACGCTGGGGCGAAATCGACTTTCTCGACTGTCAGTTCACGACCACGCACCTGTTGAGCCTCGGGGCGGAAGAATGGTCGCGAAGCCTGTTCAACAAGCGTTTGGCCACGAGCATTGCGACACGTCCGGGCGATTGACGAAACCTGCGCCAGCCGCGATGATCAAGCCCTAAGTAAATGCTGATTTATTCCATCCATGGAACAAATCAGCTCGCTCATCGCGGTACACGCCCGCGATGGCTCCCACGAATCAAAGACTTACGTCTTTGTTCGTGTTGGGGCATCCTGCCCCAATCGGGAAGCACTGAATAAATAAGAGGTTCCCTAACGAATCCGGTACACGCCCATATTCGTTAGCGAAAAATCAACCACATACGTGATTGATTTGCGGGCATGATATCCATGTCCCGCAATAACAGGCTGTTGAAATGAGTATTTATCAACCTGTTACGCCTCCTTGCTTTTCTAACCTGATGACACGCACACCACGATGCAGCACGATACCATGGCCTCATTACTGATTTTATTGATCATCTCGGTCGTCGCCGTGGTTGGACTGCGGCGTTTGCGCCTGCCCGCCATTCTGGGCTATCTCGCCGTGGGTGCCGTGACTGGCCCCTATAGCCTGGGCTGGATCGGCGATGTCAAAGACATTCACCTGGTCGCCGAATTCGGTGTGGTGTTCCTGCTGTTCATGCTGGGATTGGAATTCTCCCTCCCGCGACTGATTGCGATGCGCCGGGCGGTCATCGGCATGGGTGGAGCACAGGTATTGACTACCGCTATTGTGACGGGCGTTGCGGCATGGTTGATGGGGTTTTCACCGGCCGCCGCATTCGTATTGGCAGGCGTGCTGACCGTCTCATCCACTGCAATCGTCATCAAGCAACTGGGCGAACAACTGGAAGTCAACAGCCGTCACGGCAACAACGCTGTGGGTGTTCTGCTGTTTCAGGATCTGGCCGTCATCCCCTTCCTGATCATCATCCCTGTTCTGGGCGTGCAAACGGGCGCGACCAACAGCACGGCACAGATCAGTCTGCAAATTGCCATCACCATCGCAGCGGGGATTGCGGCGGCGGCTGTGCTGTTCTTCGGTGGACGCTGGATTCTGCGCCCGCTTTTCCGGGAAATCGCGCGCGCGCGCTCGGCGGAACTTTTTACCATTGCCGTGCTGCTGGTTGTGTTGGGTGCCGGCTGGTTGACCAATCAGGCCGGACTCTCCTACGAGCTCGGTGCGTTTCTGGCCGGCATCGCGCTCTCCGAAACGCAATATAAACATCAAATCGAATCGGATGTGCGACCCTTCCGCGACGTATTGCTCGGCCTGTTTTTCATCACCATCGGCATGATGCTCAATGTTCGGGAATTGCCGGATGTGTTCGTCTGGGTGCTGCTGTTGCTGGCCCTTCTGGTCGTTGTCAAAACCAGCATCATCTTCGTGATCGGCCGAGCCATGGGAGAGGAGCCGGGTGTTGCCCTGCGCACCGGCCTCGTGCTGGCGCAAGGCGGGGAGTTCGGTTTTGCCATGCTCGCCATCACCGCACCGGAAATCATGACCGACTATCAACGGCAGATCGTTCTGGCCGTGGTGATTTTTTCGATGGTGTTGACCCCCATCCTCATCAAGTTAAATGGCAAGATAGCCAAGCACATCGTTCCAAGCTATCAGAAAAACCGTAAAAGCCAGGCAGAATCAATCTCGCAATTCACCAATGAGCTGAAGGGTCATGTCGTGATATGCGGCTTTGGTCGAGTGGGCCAGAATGTCGCTCGTCTGCTGCAAAGCGAAGGCTTCGAATATGCGGCCATCGAAATCGATCCGGATATCGTGCAACAGGCCTTGCAGGCCGGTCTGCCGGTTCACTTCGGCAATTCGACCCACGCCGATATTCTCGAGGCCGCGGGGCTGAGCCGGGCGCGGGCACTGGTCATTTCCCATTTGGACGACAGTGCCGCCATCAAGACAACCGAGGTTGCCCGCAGCCTTTCCGAAAACATTCCGATCATGGTGCGCGCACGGACGGATGAACAGATCGATCCTCTGTACGAGGCAGGCGCTACCGATGTGGTTGCCAGTATTTATGAAATGAGCCTCGTGCTCTCCGGTAATGTCTTGCGCGCGTTGAATGTGCCGGTATCCAAGGTTATCCGGCAGATTCAGGAAATCCGACGGGAAAATTACGCTCCCTTACGGCATACCTATGCGGGTAATCGGGCCCGCGACAGTAACGATTTCATCCCGCTCGCGCCGCGCACCCTGCGCAACATCGCTTTGGTTGAAGGCAGTTATGCCATTGGACGCACGCTTGAAAGCAGTCTGCCCAGCAACAAGACCATCGTGGTCGATGCCATCAACCGTTCCGGTATTCGCGGGGAAACACCGCAAAGTGACACCGTGCTACAGGAAGGCGACACGCTCACGCTGTACGGCGCGCCCGAAGAACTCGATAGCGCCGAACACTTCCTGCTCACCGGCCGGGAATAAAAATCAGAAAGAAAAACCTGGAATAAAAACAGGAAGATGCACAACCGGAGAAATGGTCGTATCATGGAAAACAAGAATGAACGATCAAGGAGTTAGCCATGATCAACTTAAACGCCAGTTATACCAATACGCCAGTGGCCGACGGCGCGCTTGACCTCACCGCAAACCGGAACCCGAACTTCAGTTCGGCCCAGACACGCAACATGCCGGTGGAACCGCAAACGCCTAACCGCGTCAGCAGCCCGGAACAAGTCGCAGCCGCGGTAAAGAACCCGACTTCAAATGGTGTCACCGCCAATTCGACGGGCTCCCTGCTCGACGTTCGCGCCTGATACCGACATAAATCAACGTCAGCGGATGCGCATCCGCGCCAAATGCGCCACAATCTCGTTCGTTTATCCACTCGAACCGTGATCATGGCGCCAACCAAACCCATCCGACTTTCCGTACCCAAATCCGCGAACGATCCCCTGTTTCTGCGCAGTGCCAGCTTTATTGGCACAGCGTTTACCCTGGCAGATTTTTCCAAACGGGTGCCGCGCCCGATGCTGGTGATTACAGCCAATAGCCGCCAAGCCAACGATCTGGCCGAAGCACTGGCCCTGTTCGACTGCCCAGCGGATATTTTTCCTGACTGGGAAGTGTTGCCCTATGACCGCTTCTCGCCGCATCAGGATCTGATCTCCGACCGGCTCGCCCGGCTCTGGCATTTGCCGCGTACGCAAAGCGGTATCACCCTGATCGCAGCGCCAACCGTGTTGCAGCGCCTGGCACCACCTTCGTTCGTGACCGGCCACGGTTTTTTACTCAAGGTGGGCGACACCCTCAATCGTGAAGCCTATCGCCAGCAACTCACCGATGCGGGGTATCTGGCGGTCAGCCAAGTGGCGCAACCCGGCGAATTTGCCTTGCGCGGCGGCCTGATCGACGTGTTCCCGATGGGCATGAGCCAGCCGGTGCGCATCGACTTGTTCGACGACGAAATCGAAACCCTGCGGCTATTCGACCCCCAGACCCAGCGCTCGGCCGAGCCGGTCGAGGAAATCACGCTGCTGCCCGCGCGCGAATTTCCGCTCAACGAGGAAGGCATTGCCGTCTTCCGCCGGAACTGGCGCAATCGCTTCGAAGGCGACCCGACCCGCAGCCCCGTTTACAAGCAGATCAGCGACGGGCTGATTCCGGCGGGCATCGAAACCTATCTGCCCTTATTTTTTGAACACACGGCCACCCTGTTCGACTACCTGCCCAAAGACGCCCTACTCTTCACGCTGCCCGGTATCGATCAGGCACTGGGCGATTTCATTGAAGATACCATCGCCCGCTTTACCCAACGCGCCGGGGATGTCAGTCACCCGATCCTGCGCCCGGACGAGCTCTATCAAACCGCCGAGCAATACCAGCAGCAGATAAAAAGCTGGCCGCGACTGATCACGCTTGATGCAACAGACCCGAGCATGCCGCAGGCCATCGTCCTGCCACATCAACCGCTGCCGCCACTGAACGATCCGACAACCGGCCTGGCCCAACGCGGTGAGACTGAACTGCTGGGCCTGACTACGTTTGCCGAAACGTTCGCCGGACGGATTCTGGTCACGGCAGAAAGCCCGGGACGACGCGAGGCATTGGCCGAACAGTTGCAGAAGGCCGGTCACCCCACGCCTGTCTTCGAACGGTTCGACGATTGGCTGGGCAGCGAGGCCCGCCTTGGTCTGCTGGTTTCACCCATCGAACACGGCGCCATCATCCATCTGCCCGATGCGACCGTTGCACTGGTGACCGAAACCGATCTGTTTGCCGAACGCGTGGCACAGCGTCGCAAATCCAGTGCGCGCACCCGCGATGCCGACGCGCTGATCAACAACCTCAATGAACTGGCCGAAGGCGCACCCGTCGTGCATGAAACCCATGGCGTCGGGCGGTTTGGCGGCCTGGTCACACTGGAAATGAACGGGCTCGCGCAGGAGTTCCTGATCCTGTATTACGCCGGGGACGACAAGCTCTACGTGCCCGTCTCCTCGCTGGAGCTGATTTCGCGCTACACCGGCGGCAGTGAAGAAACCGCCCCGCTTCACCGGCTCGGCAGCGGCCAGTGGGAAAAAGCCCGCAAGCGTGCCGCCGAGCAGGTGCGCGATGTGGCCGCCGAACTGCTGGACATTCATGCCCGACGCGCCGCCAAACGCGGGCAGGCGCTGCCCACGCCCGAGGAAGAGTACGCCCGATTCGCCAACAATTTCGCCTTTGAAACCACGCCCGATCAGCAATTGGCCATCGATAGCGTGCTGGCCGATATGGCGCGGGCGCAACCGATGGATCGCGTGGTGTGTGGCGATGTCGGTTTCGGCAAGACGGAAGTCGCAATGCGGGCCGCCTTCGTGGCCGTGATGAATGGCAAACAGGTCGCCGTACTGGTGCCGACCACGCTGCTGGCCGAACAGCATCTGCGTAATTTCCGCGACCGTTTCGCCGGCTGGCCGGTGCGGATCGAAGGCTTGTCCCGCATGAGCAACGCCAAACAAACCACCGAGGTGCTGGCCGACGTGGCATCCGGTCTGGTCGACATCGTCATCGGCACACACAAGTTGCTCAGCGACCATCTGGATTTCAAGGAACTGGGTCTGGTCATCATCGATGAGGAACAGCGCTTCGGCGTGCGCCACAAGGAACAACTCAAGCGCCTGCGCGCCGAGGTCGATCTGCTCACGCTCACGGCCACGCCGATTCCACGCACCCTGAACATGGCGCTCTCCGGCATTCGGGATCTGTCGATCATCGCCACGCCGCCGCGCGAACGACTGTCGGTCAAAACCCTGATCCTGCGCTGGGATGACGCCCAGATCCGCGAGGCGGTACAGCGCGAACTCAAACGCGGCGGTCAGGTTTATTTTCTGCATAACGAGGTGCGCACCATCGAGCGGATGGCCAAGCAGTTGGCCGATCTGATTCCCGAAGCCCGCATTGCGGTCGCACACGGCCAGCTGTCCGAGCGCGGGCTGGAGCAGATCATGGCCGATTTCTATCATCAGCGGTTCAATGTCCTGCTTTCGACCACCATCATCGAATCGGGCATCGACGTACCGACCGCCAACACCATTTTGATCAATCGTGCCGATAAATTCGGCCTTGCCCAGCTGCACCAATTGCGCGGGCGGGTTGGCCGGTCGCACCACCGTGCCTACGCCTATCTCATCACGCCGGAACCGGCGCAAATGACCCCCGATGCCGTCAAACGACTCGATGCATTGGCGGCACTCGAAGAGCTGGGCGTTGGCTTCACGCTGGCCACACACGATCTGGAAATTCGCGGTGCGGGCGAACTGCTGGGCGATGGTCAATCCGGCCAGATGCATGAAGTCGGTTACACGCTGTACATGGATTTGCTCGATCGCGCCGTCAAGGCCCTCAAATCCGGCAAACAACCCGATCTGGCCGGGCCACTGGAACGCCAGACGAGCGAAGTCGATCTCGGCCTGCCCGCGCTCATTCCCGCCGATTTCGTCGCCGATGTCCACACGCGCTTGATTCTGTACAAGCGCCTGGCAAACTGCGCCGATCAAACCGAGATCGACCGCATGAAAGTCGAGCTGATCGACCGCTTCGGCCTGCTGCCGGATGCCACGCAAACGCTGATCGAAACCCACCGGCTGCGCCTGCTCGCTCGCGGCATCGGCATCAAGAAAATCGAATGCGCCAGCGGCGGCGCCCGCCTCGTGTTCAGTGAACAGGCCGCCATCGATCCGGTCAAACTGGTCAAATTGATCCAGACCGAACCGAATCGCTACCGACTCACAGCCGATACGCTCAAGGCGACGCGACTGGCGCACGATCCGGAACTGGACACACTGGCGGCACGCACGAAACTCATCAACCGGTTGATACAGGAACTTGTCAGAGCATGAATGCCAACCCGCCCGAGCATCTGCCCGCCAGTCTATGGCGACGCACGGCCGCCCTGTTTTACGACAGCCTGTTCGTGTTTGCCGTGTTGATGTTGGCTACGCTAATCCTGTTGCCGCTCAACGGTGGGCAGGCCATGCCGCAATCCGGCCCGCTCGCCTGGGCCTATCAGACGTATCTGCTGGTTTGGGTCGGGGCGTATTTCAGCCTGTTCTGGTGTATCGGCGGCCAGACACCGGGCATGAAGGTCTGGCATATTCGGGTCGTTATCCCCGCACCGTGTTTACGCACGGCTTTCCTTCGTTTTCTCGGCGGCGGGTTGAGTGTTCTGCTACTGGGAATTCCCTTCTGGCTGGCGCAAGCCGATCGTGAAAAACGCAGCCTGATCGATCGCGTCATTGGTAGTCGGGTCGTTCATTTGCCCAAACCGAAAGGTTGAACAGTAGCGTTCAGATCACAAGACCGGGATTAGGCGTGTAGTTGAACCAGCTTTACAACCCTCACCCCTGCCCGTCTCCCATCGAGGGAAAGAGTGAGGCTTCCCCCATTTGAAAAAGGGTGGAGTGAGGGGGAGATTTAGTGGTTGAGATATGTGCGGCGAATTCAAATCCCCCCTGCCCCCCTTTGCAAAAGGGGGGTGAGGTGGTCCTTTGTGATTGGGTGGGCGGCCTCCCCCTTTGTAAAAGGGGGAATGAGGGGGATTTAACACGCCTCAACCTTTGTAAAAAGGGTGAACTTGATGCCTTAGAACAAGGGTTCAATTAAGAATCAATAACTTATTCAAACACCCGCACGTGCCAGTTTCGCACCCAACTGACCTGACCGCTGAACCCGACTGACAATACCTTGTTTCAGAACGGTGAACGCCGTATCCGTTGGCGCGGTCACCAAGGTGAAACGCTGACGGGCTCGGGTAATCGCGGTGTAGATCAGCTCACGGGTCAGCACAGGATTGGGCTTGGCGGGCAGCACCAAGACGCTGTGATCGAATTCCGAACCCTGGGCTTTGTGCACGGTCAACGCGAAAGCGGTCTCGCAGGCGGTCAATCGTCCCGGCGCAATCCAGCGAATCGGCGACTCGCCTTCTGTCGTGATTTCATTGAGGAAGGCCACCCGAAGCGATGGCGGGCTTTGAGGCGATTCGGGATCGACATAGGGCAAGGTGATTCCGATTTCGCCATTGGCCAGACGCAGCGCGGGATCATTGCGCGTCACCATGATCGGACGGCCGATATACCACTCGCCCGTCACCGCCAACGCGCCCGAACGCCGCAACATGTCTTCGATCCAGCGGTTGAGCCCGGTCACGCCGTATGGGCCGTGTCGCAAGGCGCACAACACCTGTGCTTTGTTGTGTGCTGCGAAGATGGCCATGGCACGCGCGTCCTGATTCTCTGCCGACATGGGTTCATTCAAAGCTGCCAACCAGGACGCCAAGGATTCTTGAACAATCCGACGCAATGGCTGGTGCCCGCCGTCGTCGGCAACCAACCGCACGGATGCTTGTTCTGGATTGGCGCGCAACAGGGTCAGTGCGCCGTCGGCGTCTCCCGCGTTCACGCAGCGCGCCAGTGCGCCGATATCGCTCGCCGAATCGAAACGATAACTGTGGTGGAGTTGTACGGCAGCCTGTGCCAATGCGGTATCGGTAACCATCGTCGTCTTGCTGGTTTCGGAATCGGGCAGCGTCTGCCCCGTGGTAGCGGCCAACCAATCCCGTGTTTCCGGCGTGTAGGCATCCGGCGCAATCACCGAAGCCAGCTCACCCAACACCGCTCCCGGTTCGACCGAAGCCAGTTGATCCTTATCACCCAGCAGAACAAGCTGGGTCGTTTCATCGAGTGAAGCTAGCAGCTTTGCCATCAACTCAACGCCGATCATGGACGCCTCGTCGACCACCACTAGGTCGGCGGTCAAGGGATTTTCTGGCCGATAAACCGGATGGATCTGATTCGGGCGTACCCCGATCAGACGATGCACCGTTTCGACGTTATCCGGCAGCGCCTTGCGCAGATCGGGAAACGCCGCATCAAATGGTGCAAGTAATTCATCCATTTGCCCCAGCATGGATTGACGCAACCGGGCGGCGGCTTTGCCCGTTGGCGCGCACAACCGGATACGGCGTGGGGGCAAACCCGCCGCCAGCGCCCGCATTTGCACGAGCATCAGAAACTTCACAACCGTGGTCGTTTTCCCCGTGCCCGGGCCGCCGGTAATCAAGGCAAAATGCTGACGGATCGCGACCGCACAGGCAATTTTCTGCCAATCTGGCAAGGGAGCCTCTGCACGAATCGATGGCACCTCTGGCTGACGGGTTTGTTCGCGATCAAGGCAGCGACTCGAAGCCATGCTCATTGCATGGCAAGCGGCGGTAACGCCGAGTGCGGACAAACCCGCCAGCCCCGTCAGGGCGGGTCGCCAAGGGCCCAACTGCTGCGTTGCGCCACTTGCGAATGGCGACGGCCATTCCCGGCGTGTCGCGCCTTGCATTTGCACCCTTGGCGATCCCGCAGAGACGCTATCGATTCGTGCAGAGGCTCCCAAGGCAATCGAGGATGGAAACAAGGCATCGAGAATTTGTCGGATCGGCTCAGCGGGCAAATCATGCGGCGTTAGTCGCGATTGCAGAGCGGCGACAATGCCCTGCTCCTGTTGCCAGTAGCGTCGAAGATAAAGCTGCGCGCCCTCACGAACGAAGGGCGGGTTCGACTGCTCGGGTGCAGGCGTGCCGAGCCCGGATGAATCGGATATTGATAAATCGGGTATCGATAAATCGGGGCTCTGCTGAATCACCCCGGGGCAGGCATCCAATGCCGCCTGCCAATCGGCCAGATCCACCCCTTGCAATAGATCCGCAGGGGTCATTCGAGGCGCTGCCTGACCATCATTGCCGCGCCCGTCGCTCGACGGGATCCTGAGCACGGATTCGGCATCAATCAGACATGCGTTCATATCAAGGCAGACATGCCCCTGCCCGGCCTGATGGCTCGCCAGAACCAGTGCCAGCAGTGCCAAGGCCGGAATCTTTGGCGCGTGATTCAGAACCAACCCAGCCACGGCGCGATCGATTGACCGCAACCATCCGGCAGCGACCCACTCATCCAGAATGCCGAGCAGTTCGGCTGATGTCAGATTGATCGGTGTCGCACCCGAAGGCTGATCCAGATCGAACGCCATCTGTTTCGCGCAAGGGTGGCTCATACCAATGCCTCCGTATGAATCGAATGAGCGCCATCCGGGGAAACTTCATCCATCAGCAGCGCATCCATCGCCGCGATCAAGGCCGGATTCGCCGGTGCGAAGTACACGCCCTGCCCTGGGCTATCGATCCCGCGGACGAACAGATATAGCGCACCGCCGAGATGAACAGCCGGATCGTAATTCGGCAACCGATCCTGCAAGTGCCGATGCAGGGCGGTGAGATACAACACCATCTGTAGGTCGTAGCGGGCGGCCAGCATGGCCTCGACCAGACGCCGAGGCGCATAGTCCTCCGGCGCATCACCCAGCCAGTTCGATTTGTAATCCAGAATGTAGAACCGGCCATCGACCTCGAATACCAGGTCCATAAATCCCTTGATCTGCCCTTCAAGATATTGGGCGGTGAGCATCGGTCGTATCTGTCCTGGGTGAACATGCGCGCACAGCAACGCATCGATAGCATTTGTCTGGGTTTGGGCTACAGGCAACCAGAACTCCTGCTCGATCTGGTAGCGCGACACGTCCGCCAATTGTCGAGATGGCGTGGTTGCTGAGGTAAGGCCCGCATAAATCCATGCAGTCTCTGGGTACTGGCTGCCACTCGTTAAATCCCCCCTGCCCCCCTTTTTCAAAGGGGGGAGCATTCCTTTGTTTAAATGCGTGCGCCTCCCCCTTTGTAAAAGGGGGAACGAGGGGGATTTGAGCAAGTTTTGCTTTTGTGCAGCGCCTTTGGTGGGCAAGGGCAACGTCAATATCCGAAGCACCAACTCGGCCAGCGTGCTTTGTTGCTCTTGCGTCAACATCGTAGCGAGTTGTTGAACCCGACTCAAACAGGCTTCAAAGGTCGCCGACTGGTTGAAGCCCTCCTCACCCGCTCGCTCAAGCAGGCTGTGCAGCAGCGTCCCGAACGTGGTGCCGCGTGGCAGGCGGCTGATGCGTGCGGACAATGAGTGCGGATCAAATCGGTGGGTCTGGGGTAGATCAAGCGGCTCCTCAACCACGCCGATTTCTGACAACACATCCCTCAATTGTTCCTGCCTGGCCGTTTCCGGTACTACGACTTCGGATTCATGTAATGCATGGGTCAAACCACTGAAACTGCTGATTCGCCAATGGCTATCCACCCGTCGTTTGGCCGTGCGTGCAGCGGGCAAAGTACCCTCCGCAGGGGCTATGAAGTGTCCGTGTGTAATCGATGGCGGCGGCTCGATGGTTACGCCCGCTTGAGCGTCGAGATCAGCCAATGCGGCCTCGAAACTTGGAATAAACTCATCACCGCCCTGCAGCCTCAACACATGCCCCAAGCCGGAATCATGCTGATTGGGTTGCTTGCCCGTGCCGAATTTAACCGGCCCCAGCGCCACCGTACACGCCGATTCGGCTCGGGTGAGCGCGACATAAATCAGCCGCACGCTCTCGGTCATCTGCGCCTCATGCTCCGCTGCGATGGCTTCGGGGTATTCACCCAGATTCATACCGCGCCCGGCGCTCGTTCGCCAAGGTGTCGCGGTGCTGTTTTTATTCGCATCTTTGGGGCGAATCAAGGGCAAGAAGGGCAGATAAACCACAGGGTATTGCAGGCCTTTGGCGGAATGGATCGTGATGATCCGCACCAGATGCTCATCCTGCTCCAGTCTGAGCTCATGCTCGGCTTCGTTATCGCTGACGGCCTGCGCATACCGTTGCAGCAGGGCATCCAATCCTGCCAATTGCGCCTGTTCATTCTGCGCCCAATCTGCCAGATGCAAGAGGTTCGTCAGCCGCCGCTCGCCCGAACGATCCGGCAGCGGCGCGGCTAATAATCTGGCCGGAATATGATAGTCATGCATCAGCTGATAAACAGCCGCAAGAATGCCCTGATGCCGTGCGATACGCTGATAGGCCATGAATCTCGATGTATCTTCATCCAGTCGGGCATCGTTGCGGACGGCATCGAGTTCGTCCCAATGCCGGGCGAAGCTCGACGAGCCCAGCGCCGCACGAAGCCGGTCCTGACGTTGCGGCTCGGCAATCGCCAGTAGCCAGCGGTGAAAATCCGCCGCTTCTTGCGTTGCGAACAGACGATGCCGGTCAGACAGATACACGCTCTTGATACCGCGACGATTGAGCGACTGTTGCAGCAGAGCCGCCTGATCGCCCGTGGACACCAGAATCGCCACATCCTGCGGGCGCAAGGCTGTTATTTCGCCCTCGGCATCAAAAAAAGCAAGATCGCCAACCTGCGCCGCATTGAGACGCGAAGTAATGGCCTCGGCGGTATGCTCCGCCATCTGCGCAACAAAATGCCCCGCCGCCAGCAGCGTATCGCGCGGCAGGGCCCAACCCGTCAAGGCCGGACACGGCTGCCACTCACCCGCCCTATTGCGACGTTTCAACTGGCGAGCCTTGCCGCGCGCGCTGACGCGAATGAAGGGCAGCGGGTTGCCTTCATCCGTTTTGTGTCTAAAGGCGCCGGATGGATGACGGTCTGCGCGCTCGAAGACAAAATTCACCGCCGCCACCAATTCAGGCGTGGAGCGGTAATTGGCATCCAATGTGTAATGCCGGCCTTGTGTTGCCTCCCGGGCGGCGAGGTAGCTGAACATGTCCGCGCCGCGAAAGCGGTAGATCGATTGCTTCGGATCGCCAATCAGAATCATCGTACCCGTTTGTTCTTCGGCCAACGCTGCATTTGCCTGCCCGCCGATCCGGAACACCCGATCAAAAATGCGGTACTGCAACGGATCGGTATCCTGAAACTCGTCGATCATTGCCACGGGAAATTGCGTTCGGATTGTGTCCGCGAGTTGCTGACCTTCATCCCCCGCCAATGCGCGATCAAGGTTCAACAGAATATCGTCAAATCCCATTTCGGCATTTTGTTGCAACACCGTGTCGATGCGATCGCGCACCCAAAAGGCGGCGTGGGCCAACAAGCGGATCGCCAACTGCTCGCGGCCTTGAAGAGTAGCCTCCATCGCAACGGGCCATGCGGAAAAAGCTGCCAACGCGGGATGAGGCGGTCGTTCTAGTTTCTTGTTGAATTTGGGTTGAGTGAGGAACTTAAATACATCAAGCGGCAGCGACTCGCCGGTTTGCGCCCACAGATCGAGGCTATCCCAAAGAATTGAGTAATCCGTCAATTTGGATAACGTTTTGTGCGAAGTGCCATTCAGCGACCCCATAATCGACAACCACTGCGCCTTCAAGGTCTCGGCGTGGGCTGACCAAGCCCGTCGTGCGTCTTGCTCGGCTTGCTGGGCTAGAGCTTCAAGTTCGGTGACCTCGGCAACCAGCACACTGAATTCAAGTGAAGCCGGATCAACCAGCACACCATCCACAAACAGCGGCGCGCCATCACGCGCCAACAACCCGCTGAGTTTGTGGGCCAATGCCGCGGGGCCGCCCAGCAGATTCGCCACGGCAAGCGCATGCTCCGACGGCAGCGCATAAACAAAATGCCGCCAGTAATCCTGCACGGCCTGATCGACCACCGGTGTCAACGAAGTGCGCACCGTCTGTTCAAACAAGGCCCGGCTATGGAAGGCATGTTCGTTCAGCATCCGCTGACACCAGCCGTGAATCGTGAAAATCGCCGCCTCATCCATCCAGTTGGCCGCCATTTCGAGGCGCTGAGCTGCGGCAAGACGTTCTTCAGATGTAGCAAAAGCCTTATTCAACGCATTCAGCAGAGGATCGTCACCGTCCAAATCTGCATCAGAAAACACCCTGGATGCCTCAAACAACCGCGCCCGAATCCGCTCGCGCAGTTCATCGGCTGCGGCCTCGGTAAAGGTGGTCACCAGAATTTGTGGCGGCATCAACGGTTCGGTGCCATGCCCCAAAACCAAACGGACATAGAGCAAGGCAATCGTGAACGTTTTACCCGTACCTGCACTGGCTTCAATCAAACGACTGCCGGCGAACGGAAAGGTCAGCGGGTTTAGTGGCAATGGCATATTTGACTTACTCAGGGACACAATCAGTCCTGTGCGGAGGAATAACGCTCGAACCAATGAGACAGGATGCGCTCGTCAATGGCGCCAGCGGCTAGTTGTTCATACATCAATACCGCCTCGGGCTCCGGCGCATTGAGTGTGCAACCGTTTAACTCAAGGAATACAGTGGCAATGGTGAATGCAATGCGTTTATTACCATCGACAAAAGGATGATTGCGCACTAGGCCGAAACTGTAGGATGAGGCGAGTTCGAATAAAGACACGCCAGGCTCGTACACAGCACGCTGCTTCGGGCGCGCCAGAGCCGAATCGAGAAGATCGGGATCACGCACACCCGACAAACCACCGTGCTCGGCCAGCAGCATCTTGTGGACAGCAAACACCACCTCCGGCAACACCCAAACCGGATCGCTCATTTTGCGAGTTCGTGCAGCGCGTTGCGGTACCGCTTCATTACATTCTCTGCCGCATCCATCTGTGCTTCAAAATCTTGCTGATAGGGCGTCAAAGTCAATCCATCAGGGCCATCCACCAGATACAACACATCCCCTTTACCGATTCGTAGCTTCGCAAGCACTTCCCTCGGAAGAACGATGCCCATGGAATTTCCTATCGCAGAAACTTTTACTTTTAGCATGGCAATAATCTCATCAAGTTATTACATTCGTTATCACGTTTAAGATTAGATGTATTAGAAATCATCGTCAATTAGAGCTTACTTAACGCCACGGGAACTTACCCATAGGTTAAGCAAGCAATAAAAAAGGCACCCGAAGGTGCCTTTTACAATTCACAGTTTTTAATCCTGAGGATGTGATCGCAAGATCACGCCCTCACGTGATTAGAACTTGTGTTCAATACCAACAGATACTGCAGAAGACTTGCCGCCCGGGAAGGCCGCTGTATCGGTCGGGTAGCTATAGTCATGACCGCCACCCATAATGGTGTAGCTAGCTGCGCTGCTGTTGCTGGTTTGAGCATACATAGCGTACACATTGGTTTGCTTGCTCAGCTTGTAGTCGTACCCAACGGCCCACATATCACCACCGGTATTAGGGCGGTTGGAAATGTCGTCAGCCTTGAAGTACTGAGCCTTAACAGTGTTCGCACCCATGAAGGTGTAAGCAGCGCCCACGCCATATACTTTAACGTCATCACTAGTCAAACCAACGTTCTTGACATCTTGGTACAAGCCCAAGATCTTGAAGCCGGCGATGCTGTAGTTAGCACCAATACGGTAGGCGTCTTGACTATCCTTCATGCCAGGAGCTGGTGCGGCTTGCAGTTTGTGCTGCTCGTAAGCCGCATCCAGACCGAAGCCCGCAATCTTGTAACCAGCACTCAAGCTCCACGCGTTAGACTTGGTGTTGTACGGGCTAGCAGGAGAAGCGGTAGGATCGGACGGAGCCCAGCTGTTAACGTAAGCAACAACCGCTTTAAAGCCCATCAGATCAGGCGTTACATAGGCAACGACTTGGCTCGGGCGCAGATCCCAACCGAAATCGCCATGCTTCTGGCTGATAATGTTCCGGGAATCACCGATGGTGTCGCCGAACAGGTCATAGCTACGGCCCATCATCTTGAACGGAGTGTCGTGACGACCAGCGATCACGGTACCCCAGCCGCCTGTAGCACCGATAAAGGTGTTCCGTTGACCACCCAAACCGCCAGAAGAAGCGCCGAACGAGCCATTTTGACCAGCGTCAAAACCAGTTTCGTATTGGTAAATGATGCTCAGGCTGTCATTGATTTTCTCTTTGCCTTTGATACCAATGCGCGAAGAGTTGGTAGAGAAACCGCTTTGAGTGTTGGTAGCGTTGTCGCCTGACAGCACGTCGTAAGAAACATGGAATTTACCGTACAGCGTGGTGTCGGCCATGGCAGCAGCTGGCGCGATCATTGCGGCAGCAACGGCGATTGCGATGATATTCTTTTTCATCCGATCGATCTCCAATAGAGGTTTTGAGATTACAAGATTCCCCAGCCATCTGGGTACTTGGGCAATACTAGCCACTTACGCGCCTGACACAAGCCACAACTAACTTTTTTACAACATGACTTCGCCTTCGTGTTGCAATACCACAACAGGGCATGGGCATTTGCCCCAGAAAATGGCATTCGCTTCTATGTCAGTGGTGTATTCATGGCTGTGTTTCGCTTTGCGCAAATTCCCTTTTGCCCACCCCCTCCTCACGAGAGGGAGGGGCTTTTTCCCCCTCCCTCTTTGTGGGGAGGGCTGGGGCGGGGGATTTATGCTTTGGTATAAGCCTCATCACCCTCACCCCTGCCCCTCTCCCATCAAGGGAGAGGGGGGATGCGCCTCCCTCTTTATAAAAAAGGAAGAATGAGTGTATTTTTCATTTTGATCGAAATAGACGTGTATACAGGGCGGTGAGCCAGTGGTGGCGTTGCCAGACCAAATCCACACCGTTATCTATCTCAAGATCGCGGGCTTGGGCCGCGGTGTGCGTATGGGCCGGTTGTCTTTGCGTGAGGAACTGATCGATGGCATCCAGGCTTGCATACCATCCGGCAAGATCACCTTCGAGATAACACCACAACGGCTCGCTCCATACGATATAAGTCGAACGCGAGGGCGAAACGCCAAGGGCAACCAACTCATTTATATCAGGCCGGAAACTCGTGGAGAGAATCACGACTGGGTTGCTGGTACTTTCGACAGCATGCAAACAAAGAGCGCCGGCCAGAACCGCGGAGTCGGTATAGATCAAAGGACGATCATCGCTCGTGATTCGGTCGACGGCAGTTGACGATATTGAATGGATGGTTTCGACATTCGCTGGGGTTGGCCAAGGACTACGCCCCCAAACCCAAAGGCTGTTGATTTCGGGACGCGCTTTTTTTGCCCGTTCGGCGTTAACGGGATGGCTGTAAAGCCACATTTGCAACTCCGTGAGCCAGCGCCGGAACGGACGCAACTCATCTCCCGCCAGCAGTTGGCCGACATGACGATTCAGAGCACTGCCCAACGGCGGCAGATCGACCGTGCTCACCCGTTCGAGCGCTGTGGCGGTGTACCCCAGATAGTGCCGCCCGCTCGCTGCCGAAAACAGGCTGATGCCATCGGCTTGAAGCCATTGATTCAAATCCGCTTGCAGCGCTGCCCATTCCTCCCGCTCGACATGCAGATAACGCGGCCCCATCAGCACTGCGTTGTCGGTGCCCGCCTGCAAGTGCACCGGCGTGACCTGGCTGACGGCCACGATGGCGGGATGTTCGGCGAGTGCTGCACGTAATCCGGCATCCACGGACAAATCTGCCTGCAATGCGAACGCCGCCGTACCGTGGCCTCTATCCATTGCAGCAAACCGCGCCAACAGCAGGGTTTCCGGATCATCCTGACAGGCTTCATCTTGGGTTTGTGGTACTACTGCCAGTCGATCCGTCATTCGTTTCATACGACGTGAACGCAGCGCCACGGACAGCGGTCCGTCGGTCGGCCCATTCGGCGGCCACTGCCAAAGCCGCTCCTGATTTGGCAGGGCAGCCTGATGGCCTGCCATTTTATCCTTATGAGGCTTATCTTCATCAAAACGAGGTTCTGGGTGCAATCCCAGAATACTTAAGTGCAGCTTATTCATAGTGTTCGCAGAAAATCGGGGTATGCAAATCAGTCGGCCTACTGTTCGGAGTCATCTGTGTTCTGGTCATCATTGGCAGATGGTGCCTGTTTGGCCGGTATCGGGGCGATGTAACCCGCCAGCAAGAGCAATACGCCCACGCCGACAAACGAGATGATCCGGGCGAGTGTATCGCTGCCGGACAAATCGACCAGAAAGAGTTTGAGCACCACCACACCAAGCAACCCGGCGGCAACCAACCATAGACGACGTTGCTTTAGTCGGCTGGCCAGCACGATCAGCACCAAGCCCAACAACGACCAGGCAATAGAGTATGTCGTTTGCGCCAGCGCCTCGTGCAGGAACCGCCCGTCATCGAGCGGCAGCCCGGCGTACGCATTCAGGCTGCGGGCAATCATGGCATTGAGCCAGACAAACGCGGCAGCGCCCATCAACCAATGCAGCACCTGTTGTGTTCGCTCACCGGCATAGTTCAGGAAATACGCACCGGTCAGTCTTCCATGTCGCCATAGGGCGAACAGGGCCAGAGCAGAAACAAAATCGAGTGCATTGAATAATGGCAGATAACCGATCTGTGCCGGTTGGGCCCAGCCTGCACCCATAACAGGATCCGTCACCCACGGCCCATTGACGATAAACATCCAACCCATTAAGAACACACCCAAACCCGATGCAACCCATCCACGATAGGCAGCCGCATGGCCAGATCGTTCAGCGAAGGGCCAGTGACGGGCGGAACCGACCCAACTCAGCAGCAGCACAGGTATCAGGCCCCAACTCATGACCGTCCAAACGCCGGGCGTGTTCGGGTGCATGATGCCCCTTGGCCCCAGATCGAACCAGCCGAAATCCAGTGTAAACCCGAACAGCCCCCGGAAGATCGCATCAGCCAATTGGGGCGCCAACACAGGCACCAGCAACCACACACCCAAACCATGCAAGCGCTCGGATGCGAATACGGATTCGCCGCGACGCTCGCTCCAGTAGAGCCCGCCATAGAGTGTGGCGAACGCCAATATCCATGCAAACCACCCTCCTTCGTGGAACGGGCTCATATTCAACAGGAAAATCAAGCCGCCCAGCGCCCACATCCAGGCAGTTTGCAGCGCGAGCAGGTAACGCAGAACCGACCAATCGGACAACCACTGCCGCAGCCATTGGGCCACCAGCATCGAAGCACTGGCGAACATCAGCCACAGCGTGAACGGCTGAAGCCAGCTCGCCACATGTGCCAAATCATAGAATCCGGTGCCGAACCACCAGGCCAATCCCCAGAGGGTCAACAGGGCAGGAACAGGCGCCCAGTTTCGCCGATTACGTAATAGATAGGCACTGGCCAACCCGGAAAGCGCAATCAAACCGCCACTCAAGAAATAGCCATCCAGCAAAGGCCAGTGTGTCGGGTCGAGTGATGGAGGATCGTCGCCAAACGCCACCCCGGCACCGAGTTGCAGCAAAAGGCCAAACACAACCGGCCAAGTTTTCCCCTGCCGCAATCCGACCCAAAGCATGGCCGCGCCTTCCAACGCCCAGGTGGTGCTGGTCCATTGCCCATCGAACGCGAACGGCGCGGCCAAAGAAACAAAACCGAGGCCCAATAGCAGGAAAGCATCGTTCAGAATCTTGAAATACTCACCGACAGCGCGCCGCAACCCCAGCCACAGCACAAGATAGAGTATGCCCAAGCCAAATGCGCTCCAGGCCAGCCCGTATTCGAAATTTTGAACCAGAGCGGCTTGCAGCCCAAACCCGACCAGCGGCGGGCCGAACACGAGGGTGGATTGCACATAGTCACGCAGCCCATCTGCCCGTTGCTGACGCGCGAACAATAGGGCCGTCGCCAGGAAGATCAGATAAAAACCGATCAGAAAAGGTTCGGTGGTCGAAAACAGCGCAGGCTTATAGTTCAACCCACCCCAAATCGTGCCGATCACGAACGTGAACAAAAAGGCCAGCAGGTTGAGTTCGCGCCAGGCCTTGCGCCAGGCGACGAACACGATGCCGAAATCGAGCACAAGGTAATAACTGAACAGATCGACATGCCTTCCGCTGTCGCTACCCGCCAGAATCGGCGCGAGAAAACCGCCAATAATCCCCAGCACGGCAAGGCTCCGGGCATCCTGAACGACCGCCAGCACTGCGGCAGCGGCCACAACCAGAAGCATCAGCCCCATCGTCACGCCCGCCGGCAACAACCCGTACAGACGAAATGCCGCGTATAACGTGAGATACGTCAGGCCGATGCCCCCGCCCTGCAAAACTAGGGCATAACCGGTATGTCGCTCACGCAAGTACCAGCCGATGCCGAGCAACACCAGCCCGCCAAGACCCACCAGGGTCAAGCGGACGCTGATCGGGAACAGGGCCTGATCGGCGGCGTATTTCAGCAGGAAGGCCAAGCCGAAAAACAGCACGATCACCCCGATCTTGGCGACCACATTGCCCTCGGTGAGGAATCGGTACACGCTCGACCACGCGCGCGACAGCCCATCCGGCGCACCAGTTACGTCAGACGCAGGCGGGCTCCAAGCCGATACCGATGCCTCGTTTTCTGGGTTGCTTTCAGGCAACGAAGCGTCGGCTCGCGCGATCACATGCGACTCGCCAACCTGCTTTAAGGGCACGGATGAAGATTCCGGCAAGGGTTCGTGCGATGGCAGATGATCGGGTTCAGGCTCCGGGGCTCTCGACTCTACTTCTTCCCCGACAGATTCGGGCGCGACGGGCGGATTCGTCGCTTCGGGTGGCGACGCTCGGTGCGCCGGAGGATGAGACAGATGACGCAATTCTTCGCGCAGCAGTATCTGATCGGCGATCAAGGCCTGAACCTGCCGATTCAACCGGCTGATCTGCGCCACGAGAAAACCGGTCAGCGCGCCGAAAGCCGCCCCCCAGATTCCGGCCACAGCCATCCCGAGAATCAGCCCCACCAGGGTGAGTGTAATGATCATGTCCTGTGCTCCCTGCTAAAACGGCACCCCTTCACACCGATTCCACGCCACATGGAAACCCCGCCAGAAACGTCAGCAGATATGAAAACGGATGCCGTCAGAATGCCCGCCAGCGCTACGCGGCGCAATGCCCTTCAACGATTAGGCCTCGATTACGTGCCGGAAAGCCGTTATTGCGGACCGGCATCCTGAAGGATGTAACTCGGCACCTCATCGGCGGAAGTGATCCCGATGTTCGACCTGGTGATATTGACCGGGCTCGACGGAACATACGGGGGGTTACTACATATCTTGTAGGGATCGACGCTGCCGTAGAACGACGTCGGGTCACGGAAATAATTATCGGTGTACGTCAAATCGCCTACCGGCAGACACCCGCCCATGTCCAAACCGTACGGCAACCAATTGCTCAGCAGGCAAAGATCCTGGGTAAAATTCGATCCCTCGAACGACGTGGGGTAACCGCAGGCGCCGAAATCGACCGTGCCCGACGGATCGTTGAGCGTCACGTTCTGCGTCAGAGTGATGAACTGAGAACCACCGTCGGTGTAAAAGATATTACCGCCCGCACTGGGGCGTTTATATTCGGCGACATTCCCCTGAATCAGCAAACCGTTGGAGAAACTGGTGCCCTGCGCCCCGTTGGTATAGATAGCCCCGCCGTCCCACAACTTCTCAAGGAAATAGCTAATGCGGTTAGCAATGATCTTGTTGTTGCTGGTAATTGTCGGAGTCGAATAGGTGCCCCACATATTCGGCGTCGCACCGGGCAGGCCCGGATAGCCTGACTCGTCGAGCAAACCCCAGCCCCAGCCAATCGCCAACCCGCTCCAGGGCACATGGCTCACGTCATTGTGGGCAACTGTCGTATTCCGGGTGAACCCGATGTAGATACCGGCGGTATCCCAGTAATCCTGACCGGTGCGGGAGATGACATTATTTTGCACCAGATTCCCACTGTTGGTTGCGGCGGCGTTCGGGCGTATATCCAGGGCCGAAATACCGCCGACCTGCAAGGCGGACGACGAAATATCCACGAACTGGTTATTCAGAACCTGATTGTTCTGGCAACCGGTGCCGAGCGACAACGCCACTCCGCCCAGGTGCTTGAACGTGTTGCCTTTGAGGACGATGTGATGCGCGTACTGCAAACTGATGTTGCCCGGCGTGGAATACGTGACCTGCTGATGCCCGATCACATTGGGCTGATAACCGCTGCCGATGAGCAGATTACCGCTCTGATCCGCCACATAACCGTTATTGGAATTCGGCAACGACCAGGTCGCATAGGCGAAGGTGAGATTTTCGAACTGGATGTTCATAACCGGCGCGGCCGCCGTGCCTTTGATCTGCAACAGCGATTCCAGAACCGGCAGCGTGGCCGTCTGCGGCGGCGTGCCGGACGCCATCAGGTACGTGATCGTTTTCGTGTATGGGTCCAGATACCACATGTTCGGATCGGTCAAAAACTCCGGCGCATTCTCCAACCAGCTGAGCTGGTAAAAGTTCCAGGGTGGCGGAAAGGTATTGGCGTTATCCCAGCAAGGCTGGGCCATCACCAGCGTACCCGCCGAATCGCTGGCGACCGGGCAACGCATCATCTTCCACTGCGTGGTCGTCACGGCTTCCACCAGTTCGGGATGCGTCAGGGTCGGCACACTGTGAACCGGCTGATAGCCATTCGAAACCCGGGCGTAATCGGGGTTGATGCCCGTGCCCGTATTCGAACGCGCACGAATGGCTCGATGATCGTCCACATAGAACTGACGCGGCACGATGTTGGCGGGCAAGTCTGGAACCTGCGCCACACAGCGCGCACCCGAACACTGAAAACCTCGCACATCAAGCCCGCCGGACAAAACCACCGGCGACGTACTACCGGGGTCGGCCTTATAAACCACCTCGCCATTCGCCGAACCGGAATCCCGCGCATCAAAAACCAGCGGCGCCTTGAGGTGATACACCCCGCCTTCGATATTCACTGCGATCTTGCACTGCCCCGCATCGGGTCACCCCGAACGGCAAACTGCGCCTTCTCAATCGTGGCAAAAGGCTGCTTGGCGCTGCCATCTCCCGCCGCATCGCTCCCGGTGGGCGAAACCCAATACGTCATGCACGCATCGGTACGCGAATCGGAAGATAAATTGCAGCCCGACAGGGATGGCATTGCCAGTGCCAAAGCGACACCCCCCGCAGCACGAGAAAAACGCCACCGGGCAAGCGGTGCGAAGGGAATAAACATGCTTGATTTCCTTGTGTGGTTATTTGTTCTGCCAGCGCTTCAAGGCACCGGTCTTATCACCAAGCACAAATTAGCACAGAGGGATGATGTAAGGGAGTGTTCGTCACGCCAGTGCGTGTGTATCCCCCATAAATCCGAGTTGTGCAAAGAATCCAGCATGCCATTGAAATCGCCCGGTCTTAAAACCCGCCACTTTTCAAAATCTTGAACGGCTTTCACCGGTCTTCCGCACACCTGAAGCGCACTCAATGAATAGCTATTTATTTTTTGATCGGCGAGGAATAGAATCCGCTCCGCCTCCGGGTTCTCCGGAGGGCTTCTCCTGTCTCCCCTGAACAGATTTACAATTCATCGAGGCAATCGTGGGCAATCCTTGTCAGCGTTGTGGTGCCTGTTGCGCCTATTTCCGCGTGTCGTTTTATTGGGCCGAGTCGGTGCCTTTTCTGGACGGTCAGGTGCCGCCCGAACTGACGGAACAGATCAATCCGTATCTGGTGAGCATGAAGGGCACCCTCACCTCGCCCGCGCGCTGCGTTGCGCTCGATGGCGCCATTGGCGATTGCGTTAGTTGCTCGATTTATCCCAACCGGCCCACGCCCTGCCGGGAACTGGAACCTTGGGATGAGCATGGCCAGCCGGATGAGAAATGCAGTCGGGCACGCACAGCCCATGGGTTGCCGCCGCTCGAACCCATCGTGCCGCACACCCCGGAAATCGTCGATCCGCTGCGAACGGGTACCGATTGATTTCTTTCTGGACACGTACAGAAATTTAGAACCCAGCGCCCCTTACTATTTCTGCCGCGTATCGAATGCGGCGCGCAGTGCTTCGCCGATAAAAATCAGCAAGAGCAAGGTGCCCACCAACACGCCAAATGTGGTGAGCGATAGCCACCAGGCATCGATATTGTTCTTGCCCTGCGCCAGCAGTTCGCCGAGTGAGGGCGTTGAAGGCGGCACGCCCAGTCCCAAAAAATCCAGACTCGTCAGAGCCAGAATCGCGCCCGATACCCGGAAAGGCAAAAAGGTGATCACGGGCGTGAGTGCATTGGGCAGCAGGTGCCGGAACATGATGCGCGGGCCGGAAACGCCGAGGGCGCGGGCGGCGCGCACATATTCGAGATTGCGGCCTTTGAGGAATTCGGCGCGCACATAATCCGACAAGCCGATCCAGCCGAACAGCGAGAGCAGAATCAGCAGCAAACCGATCGATGGCTGGAAGATCGAGGCGAAAATAATCAGCAGGTACAGTTCGGGCAGCGAACCCCACAC
>NZ_JAQTTX010000098.1 GCF_028710545.1 Halothiobacillus sp.
CAGGGCTTCAATCACCGGATGCCGTCCCGCTTCGATGTGGATGCCCGGTTCGCTACCGAGATCCGGGGCCACCCAGCGATGGCGCTCGGCCACCCGCGCCAGGCTGTGCAGCACGTCGACCTGGGCAATGGCTTCGGCCATGCGGCGAAGGGCGCTCTGGTGCGTCGCGAGCGTTTGCAACAACTCGGTAAACAGCCACTGTTCGCGCGCCAGGGCGCGGTCGCGGGCGGACAGCACGCGGTCTTCGAAGGTTTTCAGTTCTTCGGTCGTGTAGCGCTCAACTGACTTGAGCGTCTGGCGGCGAATGAATTGCGGTGGCATCTTCTCTGCCTGTAACCGGCTGACTTCAAAGTAGAAACCCTGTACGCGGTTGTAGGCGATTTTCAGCGAAGGGATGCCGCTTTGCAGTCGCGCTTGGGCTTCGAGCGCATTCAGCGCGTCGTCGGCGTGTTCGGAAAGGTGGCGCAATTCGTCGAGTTCAGTGTCGAAGCCGGGGGCAATCACCCCGCCATCGCGCAGCCACACGGGCGGTTGGGCGACCAGCGCGCGGGTCAGCAAGTCACGCGGGGCGGGCTGATCGGTCAGCCGTGCGGCCAGATCCTGCCACAAGGGCAGATCGAGTCGAGCAAGTTGCGCGCTCAACGCAGGCAGCACGCCAAGCGCATCGCGCAGCCCGGATAAATCGCGTGGGCGGGCGCTGCCCATCACGATGCGGGTGGTGATGCGTTCGATATCGTTGATGCCGCGCAGCGATTCGCGCAATGCAGCGATCATGCCGCGCTCGATCAGCTCGCCGATCGCCTGCTGCCGATGCCGCAACACGGCCCGATCACGTAGCGGGCGACCCAGCCAGTGCTTGAGCAGCCGCGAGCCGTGCGCAGTCACCGTCTCGTCCAGCAGGTTGATCAGCGTGGCCGCCGAACGGCCGTCATCGTGGCTTCCTTCTTGATTTGTGCTGAACAGTTCCAGATGGCGCCGCGTATTGCGGTCGATCAGCAAGGCATCGTCCGGATGCTCCACCCGCAGGCGCTCGATATGCGGCACGGCGCTGCGCTGAGTCTCATTCACATAAGTCAGCAAAATGGCGGCGGCACCCAGCGCCGGTTGATGGCTTTCGGTGACGCCGAAACTTTTAAGATCATGAATCTGCCAGTGTTTGAGCAAGGCCGCCTGCCCGCGTTTGGCATCGAACTGCCAATCGGCACGCGCGCGCCAACGCTTGGGGTCCACGCCAATCTTTGCCGCCGTATCGGTCGCCTCGGCCAGCGATTCGGGCATGAGCAATTCACGCGGATCGATCCGCGCCAGCTCGGCCGTCAGCGCCGATTCATCGAGTCGAACCAGCACAAAATCGCCAGCGGCCAGATCCAGATGCGCCAACCCGTATTCCGGCGGCGTGGTCGCCAGCGGCACCAATGCCGCCAAACGGTTGCCCTCGCGCTGATCGAGCAGGGCATCGTCGGTGACCGTGCCGGGGGTGACGATCCGCACCACCGCGCGCTCCATCGGGCCTTTGGTCTTGGTTTCACCGATCTGCTCGCAAATCGCCACCGACTCGCCCGCCCGAATCAACCGCGCCAGGTAACTCTCATAGGCATGAACCGGCACACCCGCCATCGGAATCGGCTCACCCGCCGACTGCCCGCGCGTCGTCAGCGTCAAATCAAGAATGCGCGCCGCCCGCTCGGCATCGGCGTAAAACAGCTCGTAAAAATCCCCCATGCGATAAAACAGCAGTACGTCCGGGTGCGCCTGTTTCATCGTCCAGAATTGCTGCATCATCGGGGTGTGTTGGCTTAGGTCTTTTGAATCAGTCACTTGCTTCTCTTTTTGTCTAATTTCTCTAATGACTGTCTAAAACTAGGTGCATCCGCCACGATGGTTGAACGGTTGCGAATATACCGATTTGTCATCGCTTCGGTGGAGTGTCCACCAAGGGCTTGTGCATTTTTCCCTTGTTTTTTCGCATCTGTGAGTGATTTGGCGCGGAGATCATGCAGCGTGGTGCGTTCCACCCCTGCTTTACTGACAGCACTCCGGTACATGCCTTTAACGGTGGCGTAGTTGTATTGATTGCCTCCACGTTTTGTGCAGAACAGGGTAGTGCCCTGTGCTGGTCGAGGCAAAGCCTTTGCTTTATCAATAGTAGCTTTCAATTCGGGAGTCATTTTTACCAGTAAGCGGGTGCCTGTTTTACCTTGTTTGAAATGGATGCCCTCATCGTCGATATCACTCATTTTAATAGCGAGTACATCACTAATTCGTTGTCCCGTGAAGTAGCAAATGTCCATGATAGGCTTCAAGCTCTCGGACGCTTGAGCGTAAATTTCTCGGTATTCCGCATCCGTCACATATCGGTCACGCTTTTTCTCTGGCAATCGACGAACCCCAACGCAGGGGTTTGATTCCACAATCTGCCAGTCCACGGCATAGTTCATAACATTGCGAAGATAGCTGATGAATCGATTTGCCTGATTTGGCGTTTCGCGGAAATGGTCGCGAATCGCCGCGACATCCCGCGGCCTCAGTTGCTCTGGTGTAAATTCAGCGAGGATGTCTTTTAGGCGATTGGCTGCGAGCCGATACTGTTCCACTGTGCTCGGAGCCAGTCCCTCGATGATGTGTGGCCATGTTTTGTCAATCAGTGCGATCATCCCGCTTTCTGGCGCGGCGGCCAAGCGTGCGTATTCACGTAAAGCGCTGGGCAGATCAGATGCAAGGCGTTTCCATTTGCCTTTTTTAACGAACCAATATGCGCCATGCTTTAGGTAGACACAAGGTGGTAAGTTGCGGTTTTTCTTTCGCGGACGCATGGTTATGTGAAGCGAAGTTTGGGCTGTTTGTTCGTTTGCATCTCTGCCCCTAGCCGTGCAAGAACAGTCGCACGCAAAACCTTCGGACGGCCATCTTTGTCAATTTCAAATGGCCACAGATTTTCTCGCAGCCACTTCGCTTGATATTGCCTGGATTGGTAGCCACTAAGCTCGCACAGTTCGTCTTCTGAGAGGAATAATTTCATCGCAATTCCTCCGGTATTTCTTGGCCTTTGTCATTGATGCGGCGCAAACTGTGAAGCCACTTTGCGACATCTTCTGTGCGCCATCGGATCGTTTTCTTGTCCGGGTTTTCGCTAAAGGGAGCGGGTTCACAAAATGCCCCAGTTTTGATGAGCAGGCGCATCGTGTCCATCGATGTATTCAGAAGGTGCGCAATGGCGTGAGCTTCCAGCAAATACGGAATCAGCCCATCTTCCGTTTGAAAATGCTTGCGCCGCAGATCGTTGATTGGTTCATCCATGCTCAATGACTCTGTGTGGCTTGCGTCTGGCCTTCATTGGTTCGGTAATAATCGACCCATCGGTCAAGATCGCGTCGATCGTAACGAGGCTGAGAGCCAAATTTCACATAAACGGGACCCACCACGCCGGTGGTTTTGCCGTAGCGCATCCGCTTCAAGAATTCTTTGCTGATATTGAGGTAATTGGCCGCTTCTTCGGTGGTCAGTAACCGTGAAGTGGGCAAGGCCAGCGTATTCATGGTGTGCTCCTTATGTCTGTTTGCTGTATTTACAGGCTCAAGATGACACACCATCCGGGATTTCGAGTTATTCAGCCGAATATCGTTCCGAGAGTTCAGCAATCAACTCTGGTGGGGCTTTTAGGGTAATTGAGGTAAGTCCATCGAGGATGCCGGGATCTCTTTCAAAGAGGGCTGAAAACTGCACTGGCGTGAGCGTTAAGCTACCAGCGCCCTTGGCCTTGGCGGTGTTCTCTTCCCCACAAGATTCTGATGCCTGGCTTTCTTGAAGGTCATGGTTTGTCGTGTTGATTGAATCTTCAGGCGCCCATCCATCGGCGCATTCGTCTTGCAATTCGATTCCTGCATCGGGAACCGAACCAAGATCATCGGTATTCGTTGAATGACTGGAATCAGCATCCGGTTCATCCATCGGGCGCTCGTTCACAGTGGGTGCTGCCGTTTGCGGTTTTTCTCTTTGCGTGGTTAAAAGGTGATGAGTCAGCGCCGTTTGATTGTCTCGGGCATGAGACACCAGTTCGGCTTGAG
>NZ_JAQTTX010000007.1 GCF_028710545.1 Halothiobacillus sp.
CGCCGCGCTGTTTGCCGTCTACCGAAACAATACCGAAGCGCTGCAACGCCATATCCCCGGACAGCTCTCCGACGAGGTGCTCCTGTTTTCCTCGCAGCAGAAAAAAACGGAAGAGTTTCCCGGCCTGGTTCCGATAACCGACGTTGAACGGGGATGGGCGGGGATGGCTGAGAAAGTTCGTGTGAGGGAGCTAGTTGGAGATCACTTCACAGTGATGTCTTCTGAAAACCTGGAAACGATCACAGCAGAGATCGAAGCCGTTTTGAAAGAGGTTGAAGCATGAAGTTTCTGGCCAGGGAACGAGGGGTCATGGAGGCGATGCTGCCCGGGCTTGACGAAACGCTGGCGGCGGCTCCCTTCGAAAAAGTTGAAGGTCGAGATCGGTGGGCGGTTGAACAGTTTGTGGCTGCGGGCGGGGTGGGGCTTGCGGCACCCTTGGAATCGGGCGGCAAGGGGTGTTCGGCGCTGGTCATGACGCGCCTGCAACGGGCTGTCGGCGCCCGCGCGCCTTCGCTTGCCGTGGCCAGCACCATGCACCACTACAAGGTGAAGACCCTGGACGTGCTGCTCGAAGGCGAGAGGCGTCGATTCCTCTCTCGCATGGTCGAGAGGCGCTGGCTCATCGCCTCCTGCGGAGCGGAGGGATTTCGCAGCAAAAGCCTGTTCGAACCCACCATGCGGGCGCGTAAGGTTGAGGGGGGCTTGGTCCTCACGGGTAGCAAGAAACCTTGCTCCCTGATCTGGTCCATGGGTGTGCTGTCGATGATGGTGCGCACGGACGACGGAGGCCTCTACAACGTTCTGATCCCCGTTGATCAGTTGCAGCTGGAGCGACGGAAATTCTGGAATTCCCCGGTACTGGCCGCCACGGAGAGCGACGAAGTGATTCTCCAGGAAGCGTTAATCGTTGACGATCTGCTGTTTGAGCTCGGTAGTACCGATGCTGCGGCACCCTTCACGTTCGCCGCTTTTCTCTGGTTCGAGCTGCTGATCAGCGCCTCTTATCTCGGCATCGCCAGTCGCCTGGCCGAATACCCTATTGTCGAAACGCTCGGCAGCAGCCACTCCCGCGCCTCGCTCGGTATCGAACTGGAAACTTCCATGGCCGCCCTCGAATGCATTGCCCGGGGAATCGACGACGGGGAGGAGGATGAAGCGGCGCTGCTCGAAAGGTTGCTTTACGTGCGTTACGGGGTACAGGCGGCGATTGGCCGCGCATCTTCCCTGGCCGCGGAGCTGAGTGGCGGCGGAGCCTTCCTGCGCGACGGCGAGGTGGCAATGGTGCTGGCTGCAACCAAGGGGCTCTCCTATCACGCCCCTTCGCGTGAAGGAATTTCCGACAAGCTGGCGGAGAACCTCTGCGGCGGCCAGCTGCCGCTGATTTAACACAAGGAGAAGGGGATGTACGTACCGGAACTCTATCGCGAGCCTGACGAAGAGAGTCTTTTCGAGTTGATTGAGGGTTATCCGTTCGGTCTGCTCGTAACCGGCACGACCCCGTTGGGGGCAACCCATCTGCCGTTTGTTCTCGAACGCGAAAAAAAAGTGATTCGCGCCCATCTTGCCCAGGCCAATCCGATGGTCGAGACGCTTCGGCGTGGCGAGGAGGTCCTTGTGGTTTTCCAGGGGCCCTACTCCTACATATCGCCGCACTGGTATGCCACCAAGTCCCATCTCCCGACTTGGCTTTACAGCGCCGTCCACGTCTACGGCACGCCCCGTCTGCTCGATGAGGAGGCGTTATGGGAACAGATGGTGACGTTGATTGCGGAGCAGGAAGCGGCATGCGGGGAGGCGTCTCCCTGGCGGCTGGAGAGTATGCCGACGGAGTTGATCGAGCGGTTGGCCTCGATGGTCGTGGGGGTGGAGATCCGTGGTGAACGTTGGGAGGGATGCTTCAAGCTCAACCAGCACAAGAGCGCTCCTGACATGGCAAGGCTCGAGGAGGTGCTGCGCTCGTCGGAGCAGAGCTTGAGGCATGAGCTGGCAAGTTTGATTGAGATATGCGAGTCCCGAACCGATCCGGCCATCGCAACTGCCTATCGCCGGAAGTACGGACTCGAGTGACCTGAATAAGAAGAACCTGTCCTGCGTCGGCGTCCGGCCGATTCAGGCATTTCTGTAGGGAAGGGTGGGAATGGAAAATTACACTGAGGCGGTTTCAACGGGTTCGCCCGGAGCGCCGCGATTCGTCACGGGTGACGGCTGCTGGCTTTTTGATCGTAACGGTCGTCGCTACTTCGATGGAACGGCCGGCAGCGGCGCGATCAGTCTGGGCCACCAGCACCCCGCCGTGTGCGAGGCGGTGGTCAAACAGCTTGAACGCTTGACCCATACCGGCTGCAAGTTGCAGTCCGACGTCCGCGAGCGCCTGGTGGAAAGGATAGGCGAGCTATCTCCTTACCAGCGCTGCGCGGTGCTCTTCACAGTGATTGGTACGGAGGCCGTCGAGGCGTCGCTCAAGGTGGCGCGTGCCTACACCGGACGACGACGGGTGGTCGCTTTTCGCCACGCCTTTCACGGCAAGAGCGCGGGGGCCATCGGTGCCACCTGGCGCCCTGAGTTTCGCCGTTACTCCTCCTTTGCCGCCGACGACTGGTTCATCGCGGACTTTCCAGACTCTGATCAAGGCGACGAAGCGGTGGACGAGGCGTTGCGCCAGCTCGATCAATTGCTGGATGACGCGGCAGGGGATCCTCCGGCGGCGGTGATCATGGAGCCGGTGCAGATCACCGAAGGCGTCGAGATCCCCGAAGCGCGCTTTCTCGAAGGGGTGATCCGTGCGGCCCGCAGAGTGGGAGCCCTCGCCATATTCGATGAGATTTATACCGGCTTCGGGCGCTGTGGGACCCTCTTTTATTCCGATCGGCTGGCGGAGACTCCGGATCTGACGCTGGTCGGAAAATCCCTCGGAAACGGTTTCCCCATTTCTCTCGTTCTTGGTGCTCCGGAAGTGATCAATGCGCTTCCTTCCGGGATTCAGACCTCCACCTACTCCGGTTTTCCACCGGCTTGCGCCGCTGCGGAAGCGGTCACAAACGTGATGGTGGCCGAGCGACTGTGGGAGAGCTCGGCAACGCTTGGTCGGGATCTCCTCGACGGATTGCGTTCTCTGGATGAGGAGCACTCGTTCATCGTCCGTCCACGCGGTGCCGGCCTGGCGCTTGCGTTCGATTGTTTGGACGAGGCGGGCAGGCCGTCGGCTGCGCGGGCGACGCGGTTTGTCGAAGAGGCCGTGGCGCGGGGGGTGCTGCTGTTTCGCGGTGGTCCCTTGGGAGCGGCGGTGAAGCTGGTCACGCCGATGTTGATGGATGCCGAGGAGCACGACTTCCTGCAGGGCACGCTCATTGAAACGGCTGCCGCAGTTGCAGCATGGAGAGGCTAACATGGGCTTTGCCGAGCTGAAAGAAGCGGTACTTTCTCCAGGTTTATGTGCCAGCTGCGGCGTATGCGAACTGGCATGCCCACAGGGGCTTATCTCCTTCGACGGCTTGCTGCCGGCAATCGCGGGTGAAGCTGAGGATGCTCCATGTGGAAGCTGTCGCGACTGCTTCCTGGTTTGTCCTGGAAAGCACCCGGAGACGAACGCAGCCGAGATGAGACTGTTTGGTCGCGGGCGAACGAAAGAGGAGCGTTGGTTCGGCGTGATGCAGGGTGTCTACGGCGGGCGCTCCACCGATCCGGAAACCTATCGACGCTCTGCCAGTGGTGGCTCGGCGACCACACTCCTCCGGGAGGCTGCGCGCCAACTTGCGCTCGATTGGGTGTTGGTGATGGGACGGGAGCCGGCCCGTCCTTGGCGCTCAGCTCCGGCGATCTGTACCGATTTCGACCGCCTGGCTGACTACGCTCAATCGACCTATCAGCTGGCACCGTACCTCGGTGCATTGCGCGGGGTACTGCTGGACGAACGTCCACTCCGTGGCGCCATGTCAGGGATCGCCTGTCAGGTGCAGGGGATACGGAAACTGCAAGGCCTTGACAGTGCGATTGGCGAACGGGCGCGTGAACGAGTCGCCTTTATCGTCGAGATAGGTTGTTCGTCAAGCACCAAGCCCGAGGGAACCGCCTCGATGATTACCGAGCGGCTGGGTACCGAACTCTCGGCCGTCCATTCCATTCATTATCGAGAAGGCGAGTATCCGGGACAGATCGTGGTGCGCACCATCCATGGTAAGCGGCATGAGATCGCCTTTTGGGAGGCGGTGCGCCACTTCAAAGACAACAAGACCCATCGCTGCCTCAGTTGCGGCGACTGGATGTCGGGTCTCGCCGACGTCAGCATCTCGGATGGTGATCCAAACATCTTTCAGGCGAGCCAAGGAGTAACCGGAATCGAGAAGCATGGGCGGGTATTCGTGCGTACGGAGCGGGGCCGACAGGTGCTGGAGGAGGCGGTAGTCCAGGGTGAAATGGAGTGCTGGCCGATCGAGTTGACCGGACTGAATCTCGGCCTGGAGCGTAAACGCAATCGCCGTGCCTATTACGAGGGAAGCGGTTTGCCGTTGTCCGATGGGCCGATCGCTGGATTCCGCGAGGAGCGGGAGGTGGTGGACGACGAACAGTTTATTCCGGATCTGGCACCTTCGCCGGAACGAAAGGATTCGTAATGAGTATTTTGATCTGTTCTTCCGAACCGGTGCCCACATCGGTTGCAAAGGCTCTGCCGGGTGACAAGTCGATCTCTCACCGCGTGCTGCTGATAGCTGCTGCAACGGATGGCGAGTCACGCCTTCGTGGAATCAACCTTTGTGGCGCAGTGTTCCCACTGATCGAGGCACTACGGCAGCTGGGCGCCACTGTTGACATTGACGACGGAGAAATGAGGGTCGGCACCATCGATCGCAATCTAAGGACAGCGCCGGTGCTCAATCTCGGTCCATCGAGCGCGGCGGCGCGGCTCCTGCTCGGTTTGCTTGTCGGTCTGGGTGTCGAGGCGGTCATCGACGGTGATGAAACACTGCGTCCTCGTCCTGTCGACTGGGTGGTGGAACCGCTCCGCGGGCTGGGGGCGGAGCTTGAATATCTGCGCGCGGAGGGTCAACTGCCCGTACGCATCGGCCGGAGTCGGCTGCGCGAAGGTATCGCGCATCTGACGGTCGGCAGCGCTCAGGCGCGCTCTGCGGTGTTGCTGGCGGCCTGGGCGGCCGGAGTGGCGGTGGATGTTCGGCAGGCGATTCACTCACGGGACCACACGCAACGTCTTCTGTGCTCGCTAGGTTGTCGGCTGGATGTGCGTTCCAACGGCGTCTCCCTGACACCCGCCGCCCCTCCCTCCTTCCCCTTTTACGAGGTGCCGCTCGACCCGTCGGCGGTTGCCTATCCCGTCGCCGCCCATCTGTTTCGCGGCATGGTCGAGCCTTTGCGGATAGACGGCGTCTGCCTGAATCCTACCCGGACAGGTTTTTTCGAAACGCTGCGCGACTGCGGTATCGCCGTGAGCTACTCGGGGATCGTCGATCGCTTTGGCGAGCCGGTGGGATCGCTCACGGTGGAAGGGGATTGGGATGCCGATTCCCTGGAGGTCGACAATCCCGATCGGTTCCACGCAATGATTGATGAGATTCCTTTGGCCGCCGCGGTGGCAACCCGGCTTCCGGGATTGTCCCGCTTTGGCGGTGCCGAGGAGCTGATATTCAAGGAGAGCAATCGAATCGAAAGCACGGCGGCGATGCTTCGTGCATTTGGCGCGGAAGTGGCGACCGCTGCCGACGGCTTTACGGTACGGGGCGGCGTAGAGCTGACGGCTTCGCGAGCGCCGAGCTTTGGTGATCACCGCATAGCGATGACCGCCGCCGCTCTCGGTACATCGCTTGCCGGAAGGACAGTGGTGGAACAGGGGGAATGCACCGAGACCTCCTTCCCGCACTTTGCCGAAACGATGCGTGGTTACGGCTTCGATGTCCGGGCCGACGTATCGGGAGGTGCTGCATGAAGGGGTTGTTCGTCGACGGTGCCGCTGGGCTGCTGCTGCGGGAGGAGCGTGAACCGGCACCGCAACCCGGACAGCTGAGGATCCGTGCAACATGCAGTCTTGTGAGCGGCGGCACCGAGCTTCACTACATCAAGCAGTGGACCACCGCAAACCAGCGTTCGGTCATTGGTTACTGCTCCTCCGGCGTCGTCGACGCAGTCGGCGAAGGTGTCCGGGAGTTTGCAGTCGGTGACCGGGTCATCGCCATGGGCTGGGGTTATGCCCGCCACGCCGAAGTGATCTGCGTCCCTTACCGGTACTGCGTGAAGATCCCCGACAGTCTCCCCTTCGAACGGGCCGTCTTCGCCAATCTCGCCGCCACCTCCCTCCACGCCGTCCATCGTGCATTGATGGATGAGCGGGATCGCGTGCTGGTCATCGGTGCCGGTCTCGTCGGCCAGCTGGTTGCCCAGATCGCCCGCTCACGGCTGGAGAGCGTGCTGGTGGCCGACACCGATCCGCGACGCTGTTCTGCGGCGGAATCCGCGGGCTGTATCGGCGTGCCCCTTGCGGATGCAACCGGGCTTTACGACGCGGTACGCGAGGCGGCCGACGGGAAAGGAGTGAGCAAGATCTTTCTCTGCATGGTGGGAAAGGCCTCGGAGACCGTGAGCGACGCGTTGCGGCTGGTCAACGCTTTTCACGATCCCCTGGTGCGCCCGGCGCTGGTTGCCGCCGGACGCTTCGATGCCAGCCTCGCGTTCAGCGTCGACATGGGGAACAGCGATATCCGTTACGCGGCCCGTTGCGGTACCGGGTACCGCGACGACGATTATGCCCACGGGCGGGCGGAACGCACCCCCCCACCCGGGGAGGGACGCGTCGACGATAACCTGCGCGAATGTGTGGCGATGATCACGGACGGTCGCATTCGTCCCGAATTGATACACGATCTGCAATTGCCGTTTTCCCAATCAGCCGACGCTTATGGCCCTTTCGAATCAAAGTCGGCGCCGTTGGGCGTCACGTTCAGTTATCCGGGAGGGGCGAGTCTGTGAAACACCCGCTTCATCAACGTCTGGTCGAGCTGGGACCGCAAACCCCCTTCGATCCGTTCCTTTACGAGGAGGTGAACCAGACCATCCCCCAGCTCTTCGCCAGGAGGGCGGCACGCAATCGGGATGGGCTGGCGGTACGCACGCGGACCGAGATCCTGACTTACGGCGAGCTGGCGCTACGGGCGGAGTGGATTGCCGCTGACCTGGTCGCGCAACTCGGCGTCGACCACGGACACGTCGCGCTGCTCTTCGAACATGGGGCCGACATGGTCTGCGGCGTGCTCGGCGCGCTGTCGGGAGGGAAGGCCTATGTGCCGCTGGATGCAGCATACCCGGACGAACGCCTTGCCTACATGCTGCGCGACTCGCAATCGCGCTGCCTGATCACCAACCGTCGCAATGAAGCGCTGGCGAGACGTCTGGCAAGCGACGATACGTTGATACTGTTCGTCGAGGAGTGTTTCGCCGCACAAGGGACAGCGCCCGATATCGCCGCCGATCCCGATGCAGTGGCCTACTTGCTCTACACCTCGGGTTCGACCGGCGAGCCGAAGGGTGTGATGCAGACCCACCGCAATGTGCTCCACCACATGCGCAACTGGATCAACTCCTTGCACCTGAGCGAGCGCGATCGACTGACGCTCATCTCGGCCTACAGCTGGGATTCCGCGGTGCAGGACACTCTAGGGGCGCTGCTCAGCGGCGCGGCCCTCTTCCCAATCAATATCAAGGAAGAGGGAATCGGCGGCCTGATCGACTGGATCAGCGAGCAGTCCATTTCTGTTTATCACTCCACGCTTCCCATTTATCGAGGCGTGGTCAAGGTGTTGGCAGCGGCCGAAAGGCGTCTCTCCTCTGTCCGCATCGTGGCGCTGGGAGGTGATGCAATCTACGACAGCGACCATGAATCTTTCCGTGAACGTTTCTCTCCCGATGCACTGCTCGTGAACTGTTACGGTGCAACCGAAAGCAGCAGTGCCTTGATGAATTTCCTGCCGACCGATCGTGCTCTCGACGGCCGGGTCTTTCCCCTCGGTTTTCCCGCGGACGAAACCGATATTTTCCTGTTCCATGAACAGGGGCGCCGTGTCGAGAAGGAGGGCGAGGGGGAAATCGTTATCCGGAGCCGCCATCTGTCGCCGGGGTACTGGGGTGCCGCGGCGGAGAAACAGACGCGCTTCTCCGAGGACCCCGATGAGCCGGGGGTTCGTCTGTACAGAACAGGCGACCTCGGGAGGTACCGGGAGGACGGTGCCGTCGCCCTGATTGGACGCACCGACTTCCAGGTAAAGATTCGCGGCATTCGCGTCGAGCTTGGCGAGGTAGAAGCGACGCTGAAGCGTTTTCCGAAGGTGGACGAGGCGGTTGTCGCGGCGCGTGAAGAGCTGCCGGGAGAACGCTATCTCGTCGCTTATCTGGTGTTAGAAAGAGGCGAGAGTGCCTCGGTGACCGAGGTGCGCGCTTTTCTCGGCGAGCGGCTTCCCGATTTTACGATCCCCTCCGTTTACGTTTTTCTGGAGGAGCTCCCCTACACCGTCAACCGCAAGATTGATCGTGCCGCGCTTCCCGCGCCGACGCGCGAGCGACCGCGACTGGAGAACGAGTTCGTCGCGCCGGTCAACGACGTCGAACGGCAAATCGCCGAAGTGTGGTGCGAGGTGCTCGGCCTGGCCCGGGTCGGGAGCCAGGACAACTTTTTCGATCTCGGCGGTAATTCGTTGCGGGTTGCGCTGGTCAACGCAGAGCTGCGCCGGCTGTTCTCTAAAGAGATCAGCATGACCGACATGTACCGCCTGCCGACCATGTCGGCGCAGGCGCGATACCTAGCCGGCGAGGAGCGGGCCGGCGGATCGCCCGAATCATTGGCAAGGGCCGACTCCCGCGGTGTGATGCGATTGGAGAGGCGTCAGAGAGCGCGCCTACGGGGCGAGGCATTACGGAAAGAGCGTACGAAGTGAGGCTGAAATGCATAACGAACAAAACATGAACCTGGACAATCGAATTGCGGTGATCGGCATTGCCGGGCGCTTTCCCGGAGCCAGCGACATTCGCCATTATTGGGAGAATCTGCGTGAAGGGCGGGAGCTGGTAAAGACGCTCGACGACGACCAGCTGCGCAAGGCGGGAGTCGACGATGTATTGATCGCCAATCCCTCCTACGTGAAGGCGGCGAGTGTCCTCGACGATGCTGCTGGTTTCGACGCCTCGTTCTTCTACCTCTCCGCACGCGAAGCGGAAAAGATGGACCCGCAGCTACGGGTGTTCCTTGAGGGGGCCTGGAGCGCCCTGGAACACGCGGGCTATAACTCGGAGAACTTCGAGGGCAGTATCGGCGTATTCGCCAGTTCTCTGGCCAGCACCTATCTGCTTAACAACCTTTACAGCAGTGACAAATTCTTCGCCGGCGATATGCAGGCCCTGCTCGGCGACATGATCGCGCGCATCGGCAACGATACCAACTACCTCGCCACCCGCACCTCCTACCACCTGAACCTTACCGGTCCCAGCGTTTCGGTTCAGACCGCCTGCTCCAGTTCGCTTGTTGCGGTCCATTATGCAGCGCAGAGCCTGCTGAACGGCGAGTGCGACATTGCCCTGGCCGGCGGTGTCTCCCTGCGCTTCCCGCAGGAAGCGGGCTACCTTCATCAGCGTGACGGTATTCTGTCGCAGGACGGTCACTGCCGGCCGTTCGATGCCAAAGCCAGCGGTACGATTTTCGGCAACGGTATGGGCGCGGTGGTGCTGAAGCGGATGGAAGACGCACTGCGCGACGGCGACGAGATCTGGGCAACGCTGCTAGGCTCGTCAGTGAACAATGATGGTTCCAACCGCGTCGGTTTTTCCGCTCCGGGGGTCGAAGGTCAGAGTCAGGTGGTTCGGGAAGCGCTAGCCGCCTCGGGCGTGGAACCCGCGAGCATTTCCTACGTGGAGGCACATGGCACGGGCACAGCGATGGGCGATCCGATTGAGGTCTCCGCGCTGGCCCGGGCATTCGGCGAATCCTCGCCGGGGCAGTGCGCCATCGGTTCGGTCAAGGGCAACATCGGTCATCTCAGTACGGCTGCCGGTATTGCCAGTTTCATCAAAACCGTGTTGATGCTCCGGCATCGGACCCTCGTGCCCACCGTCAATTACTCGTCGCCGAATCCTGAGTGCAAGTTCTCCGAGACCCCCTTCTACGTCAACACCGAAACCGGCCAGTGGCGGGGCGAGGGTCCGCTACGCGCAGGGGTCAGCTCGTTCGGCATGGGGGGAACCAACTGCCACGTGGTGCTGGAGGAGGCGCCGGAACCCGCGCCCTCGTCGGAGTCTAGGCCGCTGGTGCTGTTGCCCCTCTCTGCCAAATCTCCGGCGGCCCTGGACAAGGCTGTGGCCGGGGCGGTGGAGTTGTTGCGTTCGGAGGAGTCGCCCGCCTTTAGCGACATTGCCTACACCTACGCCATGGGTCGGCGCACGTTCAACTATCGTTCCGCGGTGGTGGCCGGCGATGCGGCTCAGACGGCCGCGACACTGGAGCTCAATGATCCGGGCAAGGTGGTGACCGGCACCGGGCAGCCGGAGCCCCATCCCATTGTCTTCCTGTTCCCGGGCCAGGGCGCGCAGTATGCCGACATGGGGCTGGAGTGCTACCGGCGCGAACCTGTTTTCCGGGAAGCCGTTGACCGATGTGCCGAGATTCTTCGTCCGCAGTTCGGCATTGACTTGCGCGACGCCCTCTATGCCCGTGAACGCGGGGCCGATCCCAATGCCTTCGACCTGCGCCAGACCTCGCTCGCGCAACCGGCGTTGTTTACGGTGGAGTACGCGCTGGCCTGCCTGTGGATGAGCTGGGGCATCATGCCTGAGTCGATGATCGGCCACAGCGTGGGTGAGTATGTGGCGGCTACGCTGGCCGGTGTCTTCTCTCTGGAGGACGGTCTTGCCCTGGTTGCCCGACGCGGCAGGCTGGTGCAGGATTTGCCCGGCGGCAGCATGGCGGCTGTCCCCCTGTCGCCCACCGCGATCGAACCCTACCTGATCAATGGAGCGGTGATCGCGGCGGTCAATGAGCCGGGCGTCTGTACCGTGTCAGGAACCGATGAGGCGATCGAAGAGATGCGGCGCCGTCTCTCCGACGATGGCATTGTGTGCCGTACCTTGCAGACATCCCATGCCTTCCACTCGCCGATGATGGAGCCGGCACGCGAACCGCTGGCGCAACTGGTCTCCGGTTTCACCCTGAGGCCGCCACGAATCCCCTTTGTTTCCAATGTTACGGGCGGATGGATCACCGACGGGCAGGCCACCGACCCTGATTACTGGGCGACCCATCTTCGTCAGCGCGTCGAATTCGCGACCGGCGCAGAGTTGCTGTTGACCAATCCGAGCAGAATCTTCCTCGAGGTGGGACCGGGTCAAACCCTCTCCACCTTCGTGCGGCGCCATCCCGACAAGGATCTGACCCAGCTGATCCTCACCTCCCTCGGTCGTACGCAGGGTGCCGACAAGGAGTACGCGGCGCTTCTGAATACCGTGGCGCGGCTCTGGTGCGCGGGCCAGACCATCGACTGGAACGGCTTCTATCAGGAAGAGCAGCGGCGGCGCGTGCCGCTTCCCACCTATCCCTTTGAACATGTGGACTACTGGGTCGAGCCCTCGGACATCGAGGCGACCAGCAGTGGTCGGCCGCGTCACAACGACCGCCGCCTCGATCTGGAGCAGTGGTTCTACACCCCCGTATGGCGCGAATCCATAGCCGCCATCCATCCCGCCGTAGCGCAAACGGATGCGCGCCGCTGGCTCATCTTTGTCGACGAAGAGGGTGTAGGAAAGCAGCTTGCCGACAAACTGCGCGAACGGGGCGATCAGGTAACCATGGTTTTCGCCGGCTCAGGCTTGGAGCGGCTTCCCGAAGGCGATTTCATGCTCCGTCCGAAGAGCGAGCAGAACTACCGTTCACTGATAGGCGAGCTGAAAGCCGCGGACAGCATGCCGGACGGCATCGTGCACTGCTGGTCGCTGGATCGCGACGAGGAGAGCCTGTCGGGGATCGACCGTTTCGAGGCGGCCCAGACCAAGGGGCTCTACAGCGTTCTCGGATTGGTCAAGGCGATCACCGGCGAGAGCGGCGTCGGCGAGATCGACCTCTATCTGATGAGTAGCGACCTGCACTCAGTGACCGGTGAAGAAACCCTGCGGGCGGAGTTTGCACCCCTTACCGTCGCCACCAAGGTGATCAGCCAGGAGTACCCCAACATCGATTGTCGCGGCGTGGACGTGCAGTCGCGCCGCGCCGGCAAGCCGGCGCCGGAACTGGCGGTGTCGCAGCTGCTCAGGGAGTTCTCGCAAAAAGGAGAGCGTGAGTTGGCGGCAGCGTGGCGCGGCGATCGGCGTTGGGTGCAGGACTACGATCGCCTGACCGGCGCGCTGGGCGACACGGCGACCCCGTTGAAGCAGGGCGGCTGCTACTTCATCACCGGCGGTCTCGGCGAGATCGGCCTGACCATCTCCGAAATGCTGGCGCAACACTATGGTGCCCGTTTGGTACTGCTGATGCGCAAGGCGATGCCGTCACCCGAGCAGTGGGACGCCTGGCTTGAGGATCACGACGTGGACGATGTGATCAGCGTTCGCATTCGCAACGCCCGCCGCCTGGAATCGCTCGGCGCGGAGGTGCTGGTCGTCACCGGCGACGTAGCGGACTACGAGCGGATGGTCGAGGTGTTCGACGCCGCCGAGGTCCGTTTCGGCCATGTAGACGGCGTGATTCACGCTGCGGGCCTGCCCGGAGAGAAGTGGGACCGGACCATACGTGATACCTGGATCGATCAGTGCCAGTGGCATTTCAATGCGAAGGCCCACGGCATGATTGTTCTCGAGCGGCTGCTGGCGGAGCGCAAGCCGGAGTTCTGCCTGCTCGTCTCCTCGCTCGCCTCGGTGCTCGGCGGATTACGTCTGCTCGCCTACGGCGCCGCCAACCACTACATGGACGTTGCTGCGTTCCGCGCCAATCTGAGCGGCGGCGCGACGCGCTGGGTTTCGGTTGACTGGGACGTCTGGCAACACCATCAGGACGAAAAACGGGCGGTTTCCGGTATCGGCAAGTCGATGGACGACAAGGCCGTGCAGCCCGAACAGGGGCTCGCGGCAATCCGACATATTCTTTCGCTGCCCGGAGTTTCCCAGGTCGCCGTCTCGACCTGGAGCCTGGAATATCGCATGGAACAGTGGATTCGCCTGGGCATCCTCGCCGCACGTAGCGGCCCCGCTGCCGGTGGTCACGGACGTCCCCGTCTCGGCACCGACTTCACCCAGGCAGAGGGTGAAGTGGAGAAGGTTATCGTCGACATGTTCAGCAAGACGCTGGGAATCGACGGTATCGGCGTCAATGATGACTTCTTCGAATTGGGCGGCGACTCGCTAATCAGCGTCCAGTTGCTTGCCCAGCTGCGCGAAGCCTTCCAGGTGGATGTCTCACTGGCCGATTTCCTCAGCGAGCCCACTGCCGCGGTTCTCGCCCGCCTTGTGGAGGCGCGGCTTGGCAGCGGCAGCGATGAGCTCGACGAGCTGCTGGCCAATCTGGACGACGAGGGTCGGAACGAGGTGGCGCTCCTGATCGATGAAATTGCCGCGATGTCGCTGGATGAACTGAACGGCGCATTGGCGGAAGCCGTTTAAGCGCCATGGGCCACGAAAAGTGCAACGGTGAGCACGACAAGAGAGGGACACGATGAAGTTCGGATTTATCTTTTTCTCCGGTGACGAACGCAATAAGTACCGGTTGGTCATGGAGACCGCCAAATTCGGCGACGAAAACGGCTTCTCCTCGATCTGGACCCCGGAGCGGCACTTCCACCGCTTCGGCGGACTCTACCCCAACCCTTCCGTGGTCAGCGCGGCATTGGCGATGGTGACCAAGCGGTTGCAGATCTGCGCCGGGTCGGTCGTCGTGCCGACTCACAACGTGGTGCGTGTCGCTGAGGAGTGGTCGGTGGTCGACAACCTTTCGGGAGGGCGGGCCGGTCTGGCTCTGGCGACCGGTTTCAGTCCTATCGACTTCAGCTTCATGCCGCAGAATTGGGACAACCGCCGCAACATCACCTTTGAGGCGGTCGAGACGATTCGTCGTCTCTGGGAGGGAGAGGCGATCGACGTGCGGGACGGTGTCGGCAACATCTCATCGATCGAGCTCCATCCCCGGCCGATTCAGCAGGAACTGCCCATGTGGCTCACCTGCACCAAGAGTGTCGACACCTTCGAGCGGGCAGGACGCCTGGGTTGCAACGTGCTGACCGGTTTGATCGACATGTCGACCGAGGAGTTGGAGAAGAAGCTCAAGGTCTATGAGCAGGCCCTAGAGGAGAACGGCCACGACCGCCGAAATTTCCAGGTCACATTGCTGCTGCACACTTACATCGGCGAGGACGATGCCGAGGTGCGGGCGACGGTCCACGATCCGTTCACGCGCTACCTCCGTTCCTTCTTCAAGGTGGTGGACTCGCAGAAAAAGGCACTGACCCCGGGCGAAAGCATCGAGGATTTCTCCAATCAGGATCAGGAAGCCTTGATCTCGTTCGCCTTTGACAAGTTCTACAGCAAGGGCTCGCTCATGGGCACGCCCGACAGCTGTTCGTGGGTGGTCGAGCGGATGGCCGGCATCGGTGTCGACGAGATCGCCTGTCTGATCGACTTCGGCGTCGACGAGGACAAGGTGCTCAAGAGTCTGCACCAACTGAAGAAGCTTAAAGACCGTTACTCCGACTGAATCTCGCTGAGGAAGTTTTCGCTATGACTGTTTTGAAACTCGAAGATCGTCTTGCCGTACTCACCCCTGAACAGCGGGCGCTTTTGGCCGTGAGGGTGAAACGGCTGAACCTCGATCCGACCCGTATCGCCATTGTCGACCGTCCGGTTCATGAGGGACTGTTCCCGTTATCGGTCGGGCAGCGCCGTCTGTGGGATATGCATCAGCAGGCGCCGGAGATTCCGGTAAATGTCGTTAGTCAGGTCCTTTCACTGGAAGGAGCGCTTGACGCCGATGCGATGGCCGATGCGTTGAAAGCGCTGGTGGCACGCCACGAATCCCTGCGCACCTGCTTCGTCGCCGACGGGCCCTGGCAACAGGTGGTCGATAACGTCACGCTCCCGCTGACCCGAATCGAGGCGCCCCAGGTTGCGCCGGAAGAGCGAGACGCATGGGTCTACCGCTTTGCCGTGGAGGACGCGTGGCTCCCCTTCGATCTGTTCACCGCACCGCTGATCCGTACAACCCTGATCAGCGATGGCGACAAGTGGCACAGGTTGGTTTTCACCATCCACAACCTGGTTTTCGATGCATGGTCGTTCGACGTCCTGCTTCGTGAGCTGAAACGGCTGTACAACGCGAGGGTCGAGGGCGAGGAGGCGGAGCTCGGCCCGTTGCCGCTCCAATATATCGATTACGCCGTGTGGCAGGGTGGCTGGTTGCGTTCGACGCCCTATCGTCAGCAGCTGGAGCACTGGCGATCTCTGCTGTCGGCAGCAAGTCCTGCTGAGATTCCCACTGACAGGCCGAAGCAGGAGCAGCGCAGCTGGCGGGGGCGGCGGGTCAATTTCACCCTGCCGAAGACGACCAAGGAGAAACTGACCGCGATGGCGCGAGCCGAAGGGGCGACCCTCTTCATGGCGCTCGTTGCGCTGACTCAACTGCTGGTACACGACCGCTCCGGCGGCGAGGAGGTGTGTATCGGTACCCTTAATGCCAACCGCTCGCGCTCGGAGATAGAGAACGTACTTGGGTTCTTCCTCAACATCGTACCGGTCTACGGTCGTCTCTCTTCCGACCTGACTTTCAAGGAGCTGCTGGCCCAGGTGAAGAAAGCTTCCCTCGGCGCCATGGCTAACGGCGACGTCCCCTACGAGGAGATGGTGCGGGAACTCGGACTCGACATGGAGGCGCCGCGCAATCCGTTGTTCGACCTGCTGTTCATTTTCGAAAATATTCCCGCTGCCGCCGAGGCATTCCGCGGTTTGCGCATGAGCAGCCGGGACATGGACAAACAGACGGCGCGTTTCGACCTATCGCTGGCGGTCTACGACGACGTCGATCTATTCCATGGCTGGCTGGAGTACAACGTCGAACTGTTCGATGAGCAGACAGCAACGGCCATCGCCGAACAGTTCGCGACCATGACCAAACGGGTGGCTGAGAATGGTTCGTTGACCCTTCGGGCATTGCTTGGGAGTGACTGTTGATGAGGGTGAATGCCGCAGACAAGCCGGTAATCCTCTCATCGATCAGCTATGCCCTCGGCTCGCCGAAGCCGATCGAGGCGCTGCCCGAGCTGAGCGATGAGCCGTCGCTTCTCACGGCGCTTCGGCAGGGCGGCCTGCGGAACTATCTGGAGTATGACGGCGGGCCGTTGACGCTGGCACGAGAGTCGGTGCAGCAGACGCTCGCGCAGGACACGTTTTCGGCCGACGAGATCGACTGCGTACTGTTCGCCACCGATTCGTTGACGACGGTTGGTGGTCAGGACGCGCTGGTCACATTTCTTGACGAGCTGGGGCTGGAGAATGCCTATCCCGTCGGAGTGCGATTGTCGGAGTGTGCCAATTTTCACGTCGGAGTCGCAGTCGCAAAATCCCTGATCAAGGCCGCCCAGTACCGCAACGTGCTGCTGGTCTCCGTCGATCTGGCGCGTCTCGCCTCTCCGGCGTCGAGGATTGTTAGCGGCGGGATCTCGGTAATGAGTGATGCGGCGGCCAGTTGTGTGATTAGCGAACGCCCGGTCGAGGGATTCATCATCAACGGCTCGCACAATCACGCCGAACGTTCGTTGCAGCGGGGCGGGCTTGCAGCCAATGAGGAACTGAAGCTCAGAATCACTTCGCATCGTGTGCTGTTTGAACGACTGTTGCGGGAAGCGGGTTGGCGGGCTGCTCAAGTGAGTCGAGTCTTTCCCAGCAACTTTATACCCGCGGTGGCGCGAATGTTTCATATGGATAGTGGATTCACCGCCGAGCAGATCGTTCTGGAGAACCTGCCACGCATCGGCCACTGCCTGGGCAGCGACGGTTTGATTGGGCTGCTCGACAGTATCGCCCGCGCTCCCATCGACGAGGGTGAGCGGCTGGTGCTCTCGGGGGCAGGGCCGACACAGCTTGGAGCGACTCTGCTCACCGCCAACGCAACGCTGTCTATCTACTGACCAGCTTTTGCCCGAATCGAAACAAAAGAAAGCCCGGGGAACGAGTGCTTCGATTCACTACCGAGCCTCCCCTGTTCAATGAAACCTATATAGGTAAGGGGCGTCCCCTGTTTATCTTTTCGAGGCACGAGCCCGATACAAAACCTGAATGGTGGTTGTGATGACAAGTAAAGTAATTTCGACGACATCTCCCGGCCCGACTCCCGAAGGGAGAGTGATCAAGGACACCGTTTTTTCTGCGTCGCTGGAGGGAAACCTGCTGGGCGACCCAGTCACGCGTAACGTCACTGTTTATCTGCCGCCAGGTTACGACAACGGTGACAGGTTTCCGGTCGTCTATCTCCTTCATGGCTGGCTGGGTGATGAAACTCTGTTCATGAACCGCGATCTCCTCTATTGGAACTTCTTCCCCGCAGGTTCTGATTTCCCCGACAAGGGCATCGCCGGCATGCTCGACGGCCTGATCAGCCAAGGCAAATTGAGGGAGATGGTCGTGGTCATGCCCGACGGCGGCAACAAGTACGGCGGCAGTTTCTACACAAACTCAGCTGTAGCAGGCAACTATGAAGACTACATTGCCGAAGATCTGGTTCATCATATCGATAGTCACTATCGCACACTTCCTGACAGGGATAGCCGGGCGATCGTCGGACACTCGATGGGTGGTTATGGCGCGTTCAAGCTCGCCATGAAGCGTCCCGATGTATTCGGCATGGTAGCGGCACACGCAGGTGTTGTGTCGCTCGAACACTTCAAGCCTTTTGTGCCTGCCGTGATCGGAGAAAACTCCGATGCGACGAAGGGACCGAATCCCGAGTTTGCCCAGGACTTCAGCGCCGAGAAACCAATGACCAGCATGTTCCTCAGCATGAGCGCAGCGTTCTCTCCGAATGCAGAAAAGCCCCCGACCTTCGTTGATCTGCCGTTCGAATATCCTGCAGGGAGACTCCTCGATGAGGTATGGGACAGATGGACGGCTCACGATATGGCCGTCATGCCCAGGGCCTACAGCGATAATCTCTCCTCCCTTAAAGCCATCTATATGGACGTCGGCGACAAAGACGAGCTGGGCGCAGCTCTTCAGGTCGAGAAACTTCATCAGGCACTGACCGGCGCCGGTGTCGCACACCAATACGAAGTTTACGATGGCGGACATACCAGCAAAGCGTTTGAACGGCTTTCGATTTCTCTATCATTCATATCGAACCACCTGACGGGTGCAGTCATCCTCCATGGTTACTCGTTGCCCTACGGTCACCGTATCGGCTATTACGATGCTTGCGTGGGCAAGCTGACCCAAAGAGAGATGAACTACGAGACCGATTTCCCTGCCCTCGTAGAGACGGAAAAGGGCGAAATTCTGGTCTGCCAGTCACTGCCACGCAGTGACTTGTGCATCGAAGTGCAAGAAGTCGAACACGGCAAAGACATCGAAATCAAGCAACTGTCCTGTAAGATCGCGAAAAAAGAGCTGCTGTCCCACGATGTGATGCGTTTGTACTTGGAGCTGCCGGATTCACAGCGTCTGCAGTTTTTCGCCGGGCAGTACCTGGATGTCTTACTGAAGGACGGAAGGCGCCGCAGCTTCTCGATCGCCAACGCCCCCCACGATGACAAGTACCTTGAGCTTCATATTCGCCACGTGGAAGGGAGCGAATACACCCATTTCATCTTTCATGAACTGAAAGAGAAATCGATCTGGCAGATCGTGGCCCCACTGGGCAGTTGCTATCTCCGAGAGGACTCGGAACGCCCGATCATCCTCATGGGCGGGGGTACCGGCTTCGCTCCCCTCAAGGGTATGGTGGAACATGCCTTTTTCATCGGCGAGACCCGACCCATTCGCCTATTCTGGGGCGTACGGGCGCTTCGTGATCTCTACCTCAGCGATCTTCCCCGCCAATGGGAAAAGGATCACCCGAATTTCAAGTTCACCCCAGTTCTCTCGGATCCCTTGCCTGAGGACCAATGGACAGGCGAAAGCGGATGGGTGCATGACGCCGTTGTGCGGGCATGTCCGGACATGAGCGGGTACGATGTATACATTAGTGGCCCCCCTGTCATGATCCGGGTCTCGGAACAAGCCTTCCTTGCGCAGGGACTTCCCGAACGCAGGCTCTTCTCGGACGCCTTAGAGTTCAACCGGTCTCCGATGCAACAAGTAGCGAGTGCACTAGACGGCAAAGGCCGCGAATGAATGCGAATGGAGAAAAGATGCGGGGGAGGATAACCGGATGACGTTGGTCGATCTCACCCCTTACCCACATTATTATGAAGAGTGATCTATGGGAATACGCAATGGTGAACCTGCCGATTACCCGCATGTCATCCAGCGACTGGACGAGTGGTGGGGAGGAAGGGAAATGCATCAGATGCTGCCCAAGTTATTTTTCATCCACTTCCGGCCCACCACCTTTGTCTGGGAAGAAAACGGCAAAATTGTTGGTTTCGTCGCGGCATTCATGTCCCAGACCTTCCCTGATCGCGCTTATTCGCACTTCATCGGCGTTGATCCTGAATTTAGGCGCAAAGGGATCGGACAGGCTCTCTACCTCCATCTATTTTCTGTCGTTAAGGCCCTTGGCGGCACCAGCGTACATGCGGTCACCGCGCCGACTAATATATACTCACTCGCCTTCCATCGACACCTCGGATTCCGCTTTGATCCGGGAAAACCTGACGAAAACGGAATACCTGTAGTGGAGAATTACGATGGCTTGGGAGGCGCCCGCGTACTCATGACGCGACGGCTGGGAGGGGACCATGGCCGGGAGTGACGACAAGAATGCCGTAGTTCGGTATCCCCTCTCTCCAACACAGAGCGGCATGCTTTTACGAACACTAATGCGTCGCAATGAACCCGTCGACGTCGAACAGATCGTCCTTCGTCTCGGAACGAAGCTCGACCACGCGACGCTGCAAAAAGCGTGGGGGCATCTGGTGGCAGACGAGCCAATTTTGCGCACCTATATGAATTGGCGGACGGTCGGCGGCCCTTTCCAAGAGGTGGTGGAGTCTGTGAATCATGGGGTCAAGCTTATCGAGCTTCCGGATAACAGCGAACAGGAAATCACACGCCTCTCCCTCGAAAGCAGAAACACTCCCTTTGACATCGAGGTGGCGCCACTGGCACGGCTGATGCACATTATCTGCGAAGACTGCTCGATACTGGTCTGGACGTTGCATCACATCCTGTTCGACGGCCGCTCCTACGTCCTGTTGCTGGACGCGCTGTTCCGCACCTACCGACAGATTCTCGCGGGCCAAATCCACAAAGTACCGTTATACCGTCCGTTCCGGGAGTTCATCGCGTCGTTGGAGACCCTGGATCGGGAAGCCGCGAAAAGCCACTGGCAGCGCATTTTCAACGAATACACACCGCTGTCTTCGTTGTGCCAAAAGGATCTCCCGAGATCGAACGACACGGAGACTGAGGTCGCCGTGGTGAAGCGACTGAGCGCTGCGGATACCCAGGCGCTGGTTCAATGGTCGGAACAGCATGGCGTCACCCTCGTCAGCACCCTTTATGGCCTCTGGTGTACCACGCTGAGTATACTCACCGGTTCTCTCGACATCGTATTCGGTGTTACGCTCGCCGGCCGCCACGTCAACGGTGAAGTATTCGATGGTCTCGGCCTCTACATCAATACGCTACCGCTACGCTGGACTGGCCACGGCAATCGCACTTTCGCCGAAACAGCCGTTGATCTTCGCAAACAGATCCTGGCACTACGCCCTTATGTCCAGACATCGTTGACCGACATCCATCGCTGGGTAGGCATAGCCCCGGGGTACCATCTGTTCGAGACACTGGTCGTCTACGATCATCAATCACTGGAAACACGGCTTAACACCACACATCCTTCCTTCTCTGACTGCCGAGTAGAGGAGTACGGTTCAACCGGCTTTCCTCTCACCTTGGTTGCATTCGGATCACCTGTTTTAGAAACACGGGTGATAGGCGATCCTTCTTGTATTTCACAGGCTAAGGCTGTTCAAGTCATTGAGCTGCTGCATAAATTGGCGCGAGCCATACCACGCCACACTCCGCAGCCCATCGCCCAACTGGTTGGTCAGTTTGCCTCATGATCGTGAGAACCGCGTCAAGCGTAGAACAAACCATTGGCGAGCTCGGTGAGATTAGTATATGGCTCGCCGCTACACCGAACCAGGCGACCGATCAGTGGCGAGAGGATCGGCTGAAGATATTGTCTGCCGACGAACGCATTCGTCACGACGCCTTCCATTCTCAACAGGACCGCGACCTCTACCTCTGCGCCCACACCTTGCTGCGCCACGCCCTCTCTGCCCATACTGAAATCCCCCCCTCCAGTCTCCAGTTCCAGCGCAATCCCTTTGGAAAGCCGGCCCTGGTTTCCACAACACGTGGCGAATTGCCCCAATTCAATCTTACCCACACCAAGGGATTAGCTGCCTGTATCATCGCCGGAACGCGCCCTTGTGGAATCGATCTGGAACTTGTCCAGCAGAAGGCGGAGCTTTTGAAGATAGCCGACCGCTGGTTTTCGGCCGAAGAAGTCGAGCAGTTGCAGAGGCTCTCCGGTGAATGGCGTTATGAGCATTTCTACTCCCTGTGGACTCTGAAAGAGGCACTTCTCAAGGCTTACGGCTGCGGCCTGCTACAACCGCTCAATAGCTTCGGATTCCGCTTTCCGGCAAATGAACACGGGACAATAGAACTGGTACACCAAGAGCATATATCCACCGGCGAGTCGTGGCACCTCGAACTCTACTCGCCCTTGTCAGGCTACCGGATGGCGGTAGCGATTGCAGAACGTAGCGGACCAATACCGCCGATTAGGCAATATTGGCCGGAGTTCTAAATCAATCACTGACCATCGCCCACATTATGATTTTAAGTCGCCCCTCCGATTTATGTCCGCATCAGTTCAGATGGAAAGTCAATACAACGACTGTTTCAGCTAGGTTAGAGTTGACGTTCGGTCGCTGAAATGTAAGGATTTGATGGCTAAATAAGCGACCCCTGAAATCGCAAAACCTTGAATGTTTCGAACAGCTGGCGATATCGGTTACCCCTTTACCAACCCAATCACATCGTAAAAAGCAACCGAGTAATCGAATATGGAATCTTTTTCGTCTCTGATGGAAATAACTAGCCGCCCGAACCTCGTGTTCATATCAGGACACGGCTCATGGCTTAAAGAGCGTGGCGGCGAGGAGTACCTCGATTTCATCCAGGGATGGGCGGTCAACTGTTTAGGCCACTCGCCTAGGGTTTTGGTCGAAGCCGTCGCCGAACAGGTGGGGCGACTGATCAACGCCAGCCCCGCCTTTTACAACGAGCCGATGATTCGTCTCGCCGATATGCTCACTGCAAACAGCTGCTTCGATCGAATTTTTTTCGGCAACAGCGGTGCAGAGGCCAACGAGGGAGCGATCAAGCTTGCCCGCAAATGGGGCGCTCGTCACCGTGATGGCGCCTACGAAATCATCACCATGGAGCACGGCTTCCATGGCCGGACCCTAGCAACCATGTCTGCCTCCGGGAAAGCGCAATGGGAAAAACTGTTCGAGCCGAAAGTTCCCGGCTTTCCAAAGGTCCCCTTGAATGACTTGGCAGCGGTGAAGGAGGCCATCAATGAGCGGACGGTTGCGGTGATGCTCGAACCGGTTCAGGGCGAGGCCGGAGTGTATCCCGCCACTCCCACTTTTTTGCAAGGACTGCGAGATATCACCCGCGAACACAACCTGCTACTGATTTTCGATGAGGTTCAGACCGGTATGGGCCGCACCGGTTCGCTATTCGCCTACCAACACAGCGGCGTCGAACCCGACATCATGACCCTTGGAAAAGGGCTGGGCGGCGGCGTGCCGATTTCGGCGCTGCTTGCTAAGGAACCCGTCTGTGCTTTCGAACATGGTGACCAGGGGGGGACCTTCAACGGCAACCCATTGATGACCGCTGCCGCTGGCGCCGTGCTCGAAACCCTCATCCAACCTGGTTTCCTCGACAATGTTCGCACTCAGGCAGCCTATCTGCGCAAGCGACTGGAAAGCATATCAACGCGGCACGGACTTGGTGAGATCCGTGGCTGCGGAATGTTGCTCGCCCTCGACACCGTTACGGCGATAGCGCCGAACGTCGTTGGGGCTGCACTCGACCGCCGCCTGATACTCAACGCCCCCCGTCCGTCAACGCTCCGCTTCATGCCCTCATTGACAGTAACGAAAGATGAGATCGATCACATGGCAGAGATACTTGATGACACACTCGGGGAGCTTGTCCGGAAATGAACGATCAATGGAGGATCACTCGGGCAACGGCTGATGAAGCACTAATCATTGTTCGGCTGGTTTCCCGTTTGCTTACGGAAGTGGCCGCAGCGCCCCTGCCGATGCCCGAAGACGAGGCGACGGAACTGTGTCTTGCCATGATGGGCGGGGGTAACTATTTCCCCATACTCGCCTACTCGACTGCGCAACCAGCTGGTGTCCTGTGTCTGGGAAGGGGACAGGCCCTTTACGCCGGAGGAGAATTCGGAATTATCGAAGAGCTCTACATCGCTCCAGAGTTTCGTGGAGAGGGCTTAGGCAGGAGGTTAATCGCCCACGCAGAGTTGGTAGCCAAGGAAAAACACTGGAAACGCTTGGAGGTCGGCGCACCGCGCTCCCCTCGTGGCGACGCCGCTGTCCTCTTTTATGAGAACAGTGGTTTCACCCGGCTCGGGCCCAGGTTATTCAAGGCACTCGACGAGTAAAGCCCCTATTCGAATAGAACCACCTCGTGCCGCCGTGTTCGGTTCCGTTTCTGGAGATCGAGCTGTAGATCATCGCCCCCCGAACCAGAGAGGAAGTGCGCGGGGGCGTCCGGTTCATCCTGATCGATGCGGTGATTCTTGATGAGCTCGGTTACCTGCCATTCCCTGAGTCAGTTGGTGCTTTGCTCTTCCACCTCATCAGCCAGCTCTATGAGAAGACATCGCTGATCATCACCACCAACCTCAGCTTTGGTGAATGGGTCAACGTGTTCGGCAACGCAAAAATGACCACAGCCTTGCTCGATCGCATCACCCACCACTGCGACATCCTCGAAACCGGCAACGATTCCTACCGCTTCAAACAGCGCAAGAAATCAGCCTGATATCCTGGTCAAAATTGGACGCTGTTGGGTGGTCAATTTTCGACGCTGTTTGACAGCCCTCGGCAAGAAGAACTGGTTGTTCGCCGGTAGTGAACGGGCCGGCAAACGAGCGGCGGCCATTCAGAGTCTGTTTGCCACCGCCAGGCTCAACGACATTGAACCGGCTGCCTGGTTGAAGGACACCCTCGAAAAACTACCCACCTGGCCAAACAGCCGCATCGACGAATTGTTGCCGTTCAAACCACCTGCATAAATTGCCCGAGTTTTACAGGTGGGGCGGCCGGACGCTTACACTACAGAGTAGTGATCGTGACCGGAAAAGAGCACGATGCGCCAGAAGAGCTGTTAGACCGCTGGATTGCGGTAGTCCGTTAGCCGGAAGACTTGATTGGCGAAAATGAGTTGCTCAAGATCATCGACGAGGCGAAGTGACAGTAGGTATGTAAACTCGAAGCCTAGAGCGGTTAGACCTATCTGCTGATAAGCAAGTCCCGATGACGGACCTGGACAAGAATCGCCCCATTCCTCAGTTATTAATCCCAAACCGGGATCCACGCCCGAATGAGAGTGCATGAAAAAAGTGGTTGTATCTGGCGCTTAGGAGCATCCGCCAGAAGTGGATCATGCCGATGGTTGATTCTTGCCGTGCCCCAGGTGCTCGGCCATCTCGGCTTGTAGCGCTTTCTCGACCAGAATCTTGGTGAGCTGCTTGAGCACCCCGTTCTCGCCAATCAAGTCTTCCGGCTTGCGGTAGTTCAACCATCAGGCTGTTTATCAGATCTTCAGGTACATCGTGCTTCTTTACGGTCATTATCATCGCTCCTGGCAATGCGGCAGTTTCCTGCCAAGGGACCGGTTACACAAAAATTCTTACACCCTCCATGCCGATCCAAAATTGGAACACGTACCAGACTCGTTTTATTCCAGTTCGAAGATCAAATATCTGAATATTCCCATGAGCACTTCTGTGGATACCGATCGCAAACACCAAGATGACAAAATAGAATAGTTGGTTATATTAGTTTAGAATCCCGAGAACCGCTGCCCTGACCGCTGCCACCGTCTTGTTGACACAATTCAGCTTCTGCATGGCATTTGCGATGTGAAAATTCACTGTCCTCTCGGAAAGATTCATTATGCGAGCGGCTTCCCCAGCCGTTTTTCCTTCTGCTGTCCATCTAAGTACGTCCTTTTCTCTCGACGAAAGAAAAATCGTGGTTTCCGGGAGCATTCTGAATGAAATAAGATCGCCCATGCATTGATGAGCGACTTGCGTCAACCACACTAAGCGATAGCCGACCTTCTTAAGCTCAGATTCAGACAGGGGGTCGTTGCTGCGAGTCAGTGTCAGCAACCCCCGTATACCCTGCGTATTCGTACTAGCCTGCGCCCAGCCATATTGCAACCCATGAGACCTGGCCTCCTCCCAAAACGCACGATCACCACTTATTTCATCGTCAGACCAAACGACCGGTGTCGTCGATCTCCCCCCATGATTTACGATTGGGTCAATCGCCAGATAATTCTCGTCTACATAACGCTGTTGCCAGCGCAGAGAGTAGTTATTGAACATCACGACCTTGGGCTTGGTCATGTTTAAGGGAAGCTTTAATCCGTACGCACAGTGTTCGAAACCTAGCTCCCGTGCCTCACGCTGGATCAAATCGAATAGTTCCGCCTCCCCTTGCATCGATTGCATTTGCGATATGAAGTCGCCTTGCCAAAGTTTCAAAGCTCGTTACCTCCATGTGGAATAACTTATGTATTCAATCTGTTAGCTTTGACACTATTCACCCTTCGGTATCTCATGTAACGTTGCTCGCTTCAGAACAACGTAGTGATGAACCATGCAATACTCTAGCGCCATAGAGCCGCACCGAAAAGGGCCATCGGACCTTCTGAAGGTTTCTCACGATGGCTACGTGCGTATGACCCGATATGTGCTCCTAAAGTTGCCTCTGATCCATTTTCTTTCCGGTCTAGATGAAGACTCCCTGCATCTTCCTATGCATGGGGGGATGGAATCTACAATATCTGGTTACACCGAGTGGCTTTCATCATCTGTCCCCGTGGTGAGTATCGGCTGGGACTGGCGTTTGAACTTGATGACCGGTGTGCTTCGTTATGAGCGTGAAGGTTGGCCTCGCTCAAATGTCATGATTATTGATGCCGAAAATGGCCGAGATGTCGGTGACGATGCAACTGCCGAGATGATCGCGCTCCGCCTGGAGCACTGCAGTTGGGAAGACGAAATCCGGAAACAAATTGCCGTTCGGTACGCGTAGGCGGACGCCCACGGTCGAATCCTTTTCAACAAGATTGCCCCCATACGCAGGTCAGTCTTTCTTGCTTGATATTGCCCGTACAAAACACATACCGGAACTGTATGTTCTGACAGTTGCCGAGATCAGCACAACACCATCCTAATACGCCCACGTTTTCGACAAGATATCGAGGGTGTTATGCAAATTACGTATGGTGAAAAGACAACGCTACCGTTTGGTTTGTACGATGATCTGAGCAGCTACCGCCATGAAGTGTTTGTCGGACTTCTTGGATGGGATCTAGATACACCCGAAGGTATCGAGCAAGATCAGTTTGATCGACAAGATACTGTGTATGTAGTCGCCCGAACGGATGAAGGCAACATCAACGGATGTGCCCGTCTGCTACCAACCACCAAGCCGTACCTCCTCGGTGAAGTATTTCCCGAGCTTCTGAACGGCCTCACCCCACCATCCTCTCCGGAGGTTTGGGAGCTTTCGCGTTTTGCAGCCGTAGACGTTTCTGCCGCCCCCACTTCTACCCGTGGGCAGCTATCCTCTCCGATTGCCGTCAGTCTACTGAAGAATGCGCTGCAAACGGCAGCAAGTTATGGCGCCAAGCACATCATAACGGTATCGCCCATTGGTATTGAACGGTTACTCCGCCATGCCGGATTCAGGGCCCATCGCGCTGGGCCGCCGACGGTGATTGGTGGACACCCCCTCTTTGCCTGCTGGATCGACATCGAATTGAGTGACCTCAGCCTTTGAGAGACCGCGTGCCTGGCAGGCGGTTCTTTATGCCACTAATCCCGTAGTTCATGAACTTTGGCATCTGCTTGGCCAGTCTGATCGAAAGCAGTTTAAGGAGAAGTATCTTTCTGCATTCTTATCATCCAGAGTTTCGATTCCTTTGGAGAACGCAGAAAAGCTGCTTTCTTACCTTGAATCCGGCCAATTAGAATTCATTGTCGGTTGTGATCACGTAACCAAGGATAGCGATGGTCGTGTTTTGGTTGAGCACACAGAGCCAAGTGGGAAACAGACCCACAGCTATGCTTTTGGCATTTGGGCCACAGGTTTCCCCCAAAATCTTGAAAACTCGGGTTCCAGCCTCCTGACAAGTATGTTGCTGAACGGCGATATTACACGTCACCCTGATGGGGGAATCACAGTTGACCGCAGGACATATCAAGTGATCAGAAGTGACTCTTCTGCAGATAGTCAAATATTTGCTGTAGGCGAAATTACAAGCGGGCAATTTTTCTTTACAAGTGTATTGGACATCATTTGTCGTCACGCAAAGTTGTGTGCAGAGTCTTTTCACAAAATTGTCCGAATGTCAGAGCTGGAGGCGGTCAGCATGACCTGCTCCCCTGAAACCCATTCAATTTAATGTAGAGTTCGTCAGAAATATGGAGACGGGCTGTGTAGCGATCTCGATTTAGTGAAGATCATCGGTTGTTAAGGAGCAAGAGTCTGGTTGCTCCGCTCCCTGAGGGCTCGTCTTTCATATTTCAAGATAATCAATGTCCACGTGAGCATCGACTTCCCGTCATAACATTTTGATAAATAAAACTTTGTGCGGCAGGTGGCTAATGGCGCTTCAAATGACATAACCCTGCTCGATCTGCGGAAAGCTGGCTTGGACCTCGAAATCGTCGGCTCTGGTGACGTAGATGCCAGTAAGCTGATCGCGCCAACTTGTCGGTTGCCGGGTCCGGTGACATCCTGGTGCAGGGTAATCCGCCGCACCGTGACCACAGTGTTGCCGGAGCCGGCAAGATCAAGTTCCGATAGGAGGTGCAAAATGACAGTAGCAACCAAAGTGTTGACCGCACACGTACCGCTTCCGCTGGCCGACAAAGTAGATCAGATGGCTTCACGGCTTGAACGCTCGCGCGGCTGGATCATGAAGCAGGCGCTTTCCGCCTGGATCGCCCTGGAAGAAGAACGCGACCGACTGACCCAAGAAGCGCTGGCTGATGTAGACGCCGATCGCGTCATCGATCACCAGTCCGTGCAAACGTGGGCGGAGAGCCTTGGCACCGACCAGCCGCAGCCAAAGCTTGAACCCCTAGTTAAGTGTTATACACGGTTCATCTGGTTCAGGTGCATCTAGGCAAGGATGCATGGCAGTTTGTTTTCGCCTCGCATTTTGTTAGCCTGGCTTTGTCCGCTGCTCAGTTTCCGGAAGACTAGGATGGCGGCCTATGGAAGAAACCCGAAAGGGTTACGTACGTGACCGGAAATGCGTTGCGCAACGTGTCTCCGGTCCACCACCAATACTTGGCTATGCTGGGATCCGAGCTAATCTACTTCCCTTCAGCATATCTCGAACCACTTTCATGGCAAAAAGTCTGCCAGGTAGTGTCTCCTCTTTCCCCCAATTGTTGTGATCAACGGGGCTGTATATGCCGATATTCGACCAAAGCGGTGGATTGAACACGCCCTTTCTTGGAGGCAACCTATTGAGCAGGTTGTAAATTGCGAAACCCAGATCGTCATCACTATCTAACGTAAATACAAGGGCTCGGAATGATTCCTCATCACGTTTTGATAAAGGACGATTTGGATCAGTGTTTTCATCGGCGTCTTTGGGTTTTTTAACTCTTCTTTGATTCTCAAACAAGAAGAAGTATCCACTTGTTGTGGTGACTTTCATGAGCATGGCACCACGCCGCTGAGTGTTTCCCTTGCCCATGCGTAACCACTTCCGGGCCATCGCTTGTTCATCGAGACTCAACTTATCGCTGGCTTGCGGGAATGTGATCAAGATTGGATCTGTGTCAGAGACAAAGTTTCCGTCAAAGTCGAGACACTCGACATTGAGTACCCGCACTCCATCTATGGGTGTTTGTGTTTCACATAGATGAATGAACGCATCCCACACGTCTCTAAGTACCCCTTTGGATTCGACGGTTTCCATCGTGCAAATTTGTGCCTGATTGATACCGGATCCACTGCCGTACGGATCACCGGCGGAGGCACTTGAAGTGGCGTTCGTAGTGTTGTCGATTCTGCCTCTTCTGGGGCCAGAGCTTCTTGTCGACCCTGTAAATGAAATAGAGCGTTTCTTACGGGGTGTGCCGAGCACTTCCCAATCAGGGTTATGGAGCTGGATGGTGCCTGCATCACGACCCGGTGCCCTATCCCCCTCTAGTTCAACGGCATCCCTTTCTGTGTCTGGTTTGAAACGTCGTCGAGGGCCATTGTCTTTGGGAGGTGGTTTTGAACCGCTTCCTTCGTTGAGGTTCTTGCTCTTAGCGATCAGTATCTCCGGCCCGTCCGGGTCTGTAGCCCCATGGATATTTAGAACTAAAAAGGTATGACTGGAGACCCATACTCCCGTGGTTTTCAATTGAACAGGACCTTGATACCACGGCCCTGCGTAGAGGAAGGCGGGGTTCCCATTTCGCCAGTCGGTTTGGTACGTGTTGTATGCGGTTTTGGTTATCTGGCGCGCATAGTCATCTTCCGGATCATCAAGGTGGGCCAGGAAAACAGCATCGCCGTTGGATAATCTTGGGTGGATTGGCACCACCCGTTTCCCAGGAGCATTCAAAACTTCTGGTGGGGCTTTTACATACAGACGCGCATCTATCAGTTCTCGCGGATAGGTCAATAAGATCCTTCGCAATTCCTCTGATTTGCCGTAAAAACGAGAAAAGAAAGTCTGACAAGGTATCAGGATCGATATACCGTCTGGTGTCGACAGTTTCACCAGATTGCTTGACTTGATGTGTTTGTCAAACACGGTCGCATCAGCTTTAAACATTCCACGGAATGGCAGACTCTCGAGCGGGACAATCTCCCATTTGTCAGCATCGAAAGAAACCTCGCACTGAAGGTAGTCGTAAACCGCCACACCAATTTTCTTCTTTCGATGCCTCACTGCGCCTACAAGTAGGTGGCCTAGGCTGGTTACGGGAATTTTTCTTGCAGCCACCTCGCCGAAGCGACCAGTATCGAGTGCTATTTCTCTGAGAACGACCCAAATCTTGGGTTGGTGATCTTCATTCGTTGACTTCAGCAGAGCCCCGTGCCACCAAACTATTTGGGGGGATTCATCGAGATCGCCTAAGGAAACCTCAGTCGAGGCGTAGGCACTTTCAATTTTCGCACTTTCCATTTTGAGCAAACGATCCACATCCATTTTGTAGCGTTAATTGTTGGAATGTAGAATTAATTGATGGAAGTCTCACCCTTTCCCTCTATCAACCTCGCCCGTTCTGGTGCGGTCCACTTCCATTGCCGCTCTTAGCAAAGTTGCATCCTTTAATTTATTGGCATAATTAAGAAACGACATGAAACTTAAGACTTGCTCCCATATTTTTGAAGTTGGTAGTGATCTGGGTATGCCAATACCCTGGTCAAAAAATACAACCTTCAGTTCTTTGGTCGCCTTATTAAACGCACCCGTTATGTACCAATTTTTATCTTTTAATTTAACTCTACTGGATTCAGGATATGCATGATGCCCTACATTTGTAATGGCCTCATCCAATCCACTATGCAAAAAAGTCCATTTTTTAATTTTTTCACCGACAACTTCAAACAGTTGTTTTTTGAGTGACTGATAGTCCTTGTTTTCTTTATTTCCTTTTACGTACTTTACTATACGCACATCTGATTTACCGTCTTCGCCGATGCTTTTTATTCCTGATCGCTTAAATAGATCAAAGAACCCCAAGTAGTAAAATTTTTCTAGAATCTCATCATTCCAGTTATCAATGCTGGGCTTAAGCATATTCCTTATCGAGTCATCCCATCTTGATAGCTCGGCCGTTAGCAATAACGCAGCTGACGATGAAATTTTCTTCAGGTGATCAAAATTAACTGATACCAGATGGTATGAATTCTTGCGCCACGGTAATTTAGAGAAAGCCCTAATTGCGTTCAAGTAAGGCATTGTATTCTCATATTCTTTGGATAGGTTCATAATCTCAGGTAGATATATTGTGGCCCGTCCACTAGCACTGATTTGGATATTTAAATTTCTACTTATAAGATAATCTATGTATTTTTTTGTTTGCCCTGTAACTTCATCCTTATATTTTCTCTTCCTGCGCGAGTCTCTTATATAATATCGCTTACCAAGCCTTCTCTGTTGTATTATCCTAGTTATGTCTCTTTGGCGACGTCTCTCAGTGCACCTTTTCATTTAACATTCCCTATCTTACTTATAACCATTCATTCTACATGCATACTCCCATCATTCTAGTTCTAAATTCTGCGTGTGTTCCGAATCTCTCGCAAAATCGCTTAACTGACTGTTTTGATGTCTCTTCATCCGTTGCGACTCAGTCTGTTCAATTTCTGGAGTGACTTGGTTAAGCGGCAAATAGCCACCCCGAGTATCTTCACACTCACAACAGTCTTATTGCCTGGCGCCAGGTCACAGACAAGAGCATGCTGATACGCACTAGGTGCGTGCGAACGATTAAAGGGCAGGATGAATGCGCCTAGGGAGAATATAAGACAGGTGGACCGGATAGACGTTGCGCAGCGCTTTTCCGGTCACGTAATAGCCCTTTCGGGTTTTTGATAGGCCACCACATCAGTAATCCGGAATCTGTGCAGTGAACTCAGTCAGACTAGCAAAGACTGGGACGAATGCAAACAGCCATCAATGCCTGTCTTGATGCCACTGGATTTGATGAACTGCAAATAGAACCCAGTTAGGCAAGCGTTCACAAAACCTTCAGTTGTCGACTGGCGCTCCAAAGGCTTCTTCCAGATCGCGTTTTCTGCGTGCAATCCGACTAGCTTCCTCCATTTCCCGGCGGTAGCGAGGCCCATTCCACCTAGCCAGAAAAAGAAACGGAGCGAAAACCACCGCAAAGATCAGGGTGATCTTGCACGCATCAAAAAGGACTTCAGTCATTTTCGCACTCCTGATCAATCATGTGCACCAATGTCGCACGCCAAAACAAACCTAGTGCAGTTGATCCTTGGATGTCGATCCAGCTGAATCAACGGGCACTGTAAACACTTTTTCGTAATTGGCAGGGGTGTCCGACTCTGAAGATCCCAGCATTTCCAAATGAGTGCCATCTGCAAAGACAAAGCGCTGACTTCCAGTTTGCCTGTCGCCCCAAACCTCTGCCAACCGGCACAGTGTGAACCCATCGGAGCCGTTGAAGTAACCCGAGCTGAGAAAATCAACACGCAGGATTTCAAACTTGTTCTTTTTCTCTTCCGCGATGGCAAGCACGTCCCGGATGTTGCTGAACAGCATGGTGGTCTGAAACTCTGCGTCTTCCTTACTTTCTGGTTGATAAACCGTGACTAGAAAGTGGGGAAGATCTGAGACCATTTCAACCCACTGCCAAAGCATCGTTTGGGTATTTAGCCATGGAATCTGCGCACTTGCATTTGTTCGGAACATCTTGCTGAAAACCTATCTTTACCGCTTAAAATGTAGATTATATTCCGTGGACTGATAATCTCGCTACATTCATCGTGATGAGATGAATAGCAAGACTTTCGAACAGCTTCAAATCAAGCTAGCCAAAGACATCAAGGCTGCTCGTCGTGCTGCTGGAATGTCTCAGGAGGCACTGGCTTTACAGGCTGAGGTGGATCGCACTTATGTTTCCCAATTGGAGCGCGGCATCGCGAACCCATCGCTTTTAGTCCTATACCGACTGGCAAGCGTGCTTGGTTGTGATCTCAATGTGACTTTGGGAAAGTCAGAAACCAAGGATGCCTAATCAAGGGAAGCGACGATCCAATTACCGGTTGCTTGCCAAGAACAGGATATGTGCCTAAGTTACCCTTCCGAAATACTCCACCAGAAGACATACATGATCACAGGCGAACTCAAATCCAAAATCGACAGCATTTGGAACGCCATGTGGTCTGGCGGCATATCAAACCCCCTCTCGGTCATCGAGCAGCTCACATATCTATTATTCATCAAGCGTTTGGACGAGTTGCAAACGCTCAAGGAGCGTAAGGCAGCTCGCACCGGTCAGCCGATCGAAGAACCGATCTACGCGCCAAATCAGGAAGCCCTACGCTGGTCGCGTTTCAAGGAGACGGCTCCGGAGCAGATGTTCAACACTGTGCGCGACGGCGTGTTCCCCTTCATCAAGACGCTGGGCAGTAAGGGCGAGCATGACGGCGAAGGTGGCAGCACCTACACCCACCACATGCGTGATGCCCTGTTCATGATGCCCACGCCGCGTGTGTTGGCTAACGTTGTCGATCAGCTCGACGGCATCGACATGGCTGATGCCGACACCAAGGGCGACCTCTACGAATACATGCTCGGCAAGATCGCCAGCGCCGGACAGAACGGTCAGTTCCGCACCCCGCGTCACATCATCAAGCTGATGGTCGACATGACTGCGCCCACTCCGCGCGATGTCATCTGCGATCCGGCCTGCGGCACGGCGGGCTTTCTCATAGCCGCCTCCGAATATCTGATTAATCACCACGGCGATGAGATCTATCGTGACGAGGCTGCTCGCCGCCGCTTCAACGATCACACCTTCCATGGCTACGACTTCGACCCCACCATGCTGCGTATCGGCAGCATGAACATGCTGCTGCACGGCGTCGAAAACCCGGACATCCGCTACCGTGACTCGCTCGCCGAAGGCGCTAGCGGCAGTACCGGAGACGATGCCGGTAAATACTCACTCGTCCTCGCCAATCCGCCCTTCGCAGGTAGCCTGGACTACGAATCCACCTCCAAGGACTTGCAGCGTATCGTCAAGACCAAGAAGACCGAACTACTGTTCCTCGCCCTGTTCCTGCGTCTCATGCAAACCGGTGGACGCGCCGCCGTCATCGTGCCTGATGGCGTGCTGTTCGGCTCCAGCAACGCGCACAAAACCCTGCGTAAGCTACTGGTCGAAGATCAGAAGCTCGACGCCATCATTTCAATGCCCTCCGGCGTGTTCAAACCCTACGCCGGCGTCAGCACCGCCATCCTGTTCTTCACCAAGACCGAGTCTGGCGGCACGGACAATGTCTGGTTCTACGACATGCGTGCGGACGGCTTCTCGCTGGACGACAAACGTACGCCCCAGCCCGACAAGAGTGACCTACCGGACATCCTTGCCCGCTGGCAGAACCTGAACGCAGAAACAGAACGCCCTCGCACCGCGCAGAGCTTCCTGGTGCCCAAGGCCGAGATTGCCGGAAATGACTACGATCTCTCGATCAACCGCTACAAGGAAGTCGAGTACGAAACCGTTGAATACGATTCGCCACAGGTGATTCTGGCGCGGTTGGCGGAGTTGGAGGCGGAGATTATCGACGGGCAACAAGAGCTGCAGATGCTACTCAAATGAACGCATCTCAGCTGACTCAACTATCCGAGGTCTGCTCAATTTCAATGGGTCAGGCTACAGTGGACCCATCCGTCAAGACAGAAATCAGTCTAATTTAAGCTGGTCTGTCCGTCTTTCTCGCAACTGCATGGCGTTGCCCCATTCTTGCTAAATTTGTCCACTATCCTTGCGCCGCCACCGCTGGCCGTCGCGTACACCGTTGCCGGTGTGCGATTGCCCAATGACTGGTGTGGGCGTTCGTCGTTGTAAAACACGAAGTATTCCGTCAGCCCCAGCATCAGTTCGATCGTGTTGCGGTAGCCCTTCAAATATACGTCTTCGTATTTAACGCTGCGCCATAATCGTTCAACGAAGATGTTGTCCAGTGCCCGCCCGCGTCCGTCCATGCTGATGGCAATGCCACGGGATTGGAGTGCGCCGGTGAATGCGTTGCAAGTGAACTGGCTGCCCTGATCGGTATTGAATAGCTCCGGGCTGCCATACCGCTGCAATGCCTCTTGCAAACAGTCCACGCAAAACGCCGTGTCCATCGTGTTGCCGATTCTCCAGCTCAATACTTTTCTGCTGTACCAGTCGATCACCGCAACCAGGTAGACGAAGCCGTGCGCCAGCCTGATGTATGTGATGTCCGTGCTCCATACCTGGTTCGGTCTCACCACTTCCACGCCGCGCAACAGGTAGGGATATACCTTGTGCTGCGGCTGCGGACGGCTGGTGTTCGGACCCGGGGCCATGCCAGCCAGGCCCAGAACCCGCATCAGTCGCTGCACGCGTTTACGGTTCACCCGATGGCCTTGCGTTTGCAGGAACGTCACCATCTTGCGGCTGCCGTAGAACGGACGGCGGGTGTACTGCTCGTCTATCAGCCGCAGCAGATCCAAGTCCTGTTCGCTCGCCTGTTTGGGTACGCGCTGCGCGTAGACCGTGGTTCGCGATACCCCAGTCAGTTCACATTGCCGAACCACGGGAAGTGTGGCTTCGGATTCAATCCAGGATCGCCGCACCGCTACTGGCTCAACCCGGACTTTTTTTTGAGCCAATCCAGTTCCATCTTCAGTTTGCCAATCTCGCCGTACAGGCGTTCGGGATCGCTGTATTCGTTTACCGGCTTGGGGCCTCGCTTGCCGTCGAACAAGGTGCCAGCCCGCTCCAGAATCTCCTTTTTCCACTGCCCAACCTGTACCGGATGCACGCCGTGTTCCTGCGCGATCTGGTTGATGGTCTTCACCCCACGAACTGCTTCTAAACCAACCTTGGCCTTGAATTCCGCACCAAATACTTTTCGTTTCGTCCCGCTCATCGCCCGCTTCCTTTTCACTTCGGACTACAGCTTAATCTACTGTCTTAAATTTGGGGTCCACTATAGGCGCCCAAAGGAACCAGTTACAACACTGCAAGTAACGGATACCCGCTAATTGCGGGTGCTAGTGATTTCGGGGAATTAAGCCCAGAGCCAGAGAAATGGACAAATGAACCGACTAAATTGTCCGAGGTTGGTGACATAGTCCTTTGTATCAGAGCAACCATTGGAGATCGAAACTGGTCTGATAATCAATACTGCCTAGGCCGAGGTGTAGCGGGTCTACGTGCAGATGAAAAAAGACTGAACCAACAGTACCTATGGCATTGGGTTGGCTTTTCAGCGCATCAACTAAAATCCAAGGGCCGTGGCGCTACATTTCTTCAGGTTTGTAAGGCTGATATCGCGTCGTTGGAAATCCCTCTCCCACCCCTCGCAGAACAAAAGCGCATTGCGGCGATTCTGGATGCGGCGGACGCCTTGCGGGCCAAGCGCCGCGAGTCCCTCGCTCAGCTCGACACTCTGCTGCAATCCACCTTCCTGAACATGTTCGGCGATCCGGTGACGAATCCGAAGGGGTGGGAGGTTAAAAAGCTTGATGACCTAGTAACAAAACTCGGCGATGGCCTACATGGCACTCCTATATACTCTGAATCTGGAAATTATTACTTTGTAAATGGCAATAATCTTCGTGATGGAAAAATACACATAGATAATTCAACGAAACGAGTTGACGAAACGGAATACTTAAAACACAAAAGAGAACTTAATGATACAACGATGCTTGTTTCCATTAATGGAACCATCGGCAAAGTAGCATTTTACGATGGCGAGAATATTGTTCTTGGCAAAAGTGCCTGCTACTTCAATCTAAAAACAGAACAAATAAATTCTCAATATTTATATCACCAAATTAACAGTCAATATTTTATGGACTATGCAATCGGACAGGCCACAGGAAGTACAATAAAAAACGTATCTTTAAAGACAATGCGTTCTTTCCCTGTGTTGTATGCCCCTCTCGATCTCCAACGCTGTTTCGCCACCATAGTGGAATCTATCGAACGCCAGAAAACCCTACTACGCGCCCATCTGACTGAACTGGACACGCTGTTCGACTCGCTGCAATCCCGAGCCTTCAACGGAGAACTCTGAGGCCATGAGCAACTTCGCCTTCCTGCCAGAAACCTTCCGCGATATTGCGGATGCCGCACGGAAGGCCGAAGGCCACATCTACGGCGACCCGCGCGCCGCCTGTTTCCATGCCCGCTTCACGCTGGAAGCGATCCTGCACTGGCTGTACCGCCACGACCCAGCGCTGCGCATGCCCTACGACCATTCCCTCGGTGCGCTGCTGCACGAACCTACCTTGCAGAACCTGCTGACTCAACCGGTGTACCAGAAGGCGAAGGTCATCCAGCAGCAAGGCAATCAGGCAGTCCACAACCAGCGCCCAGTGAAACAGTACGACGCACTGCAGGTGGTGAAGGAACTTCATCACATTTGCTACTGGCTGGTGCGCACCTATGCGCCGGAAACCTCACGCGCCGGTGCGGCCTGGGACAACGCCCGAGTGCCGCGCCCGGTCAAGGCCGAAGCAACGGTGCCGCGCGAACAATTGGAAACGCTGGAAGCCGAACTTGCCACCAAGAGCGAGGCGGCGCTCAAGCACCAACAGGAACGAGACGCACTTGATGCGGAACTGCAGGTCCTGCGTGCTGAGCTCGCCGCAGTTCGTACCCGCGCTGAGGCGACACCCGACACCCACGACTACGGCGAGGCTGAAACCCGCCATTACCTGATCGACGTGGACCTGCGCCGTGCCGGCTGGCCGCTGGATAAGCCACACGACCGTGAGTATGAAGTGACTGGCATGCCCAACGCGAAGGGTGTTGGTTATGCCGACTACGTGCTGTGGGGCGACGACGGCAAACCGCTGGCTGTGGTGGAGGCGAAGAAAACCACGGTAGACGCAACTGCAGGTCGGCAGCAGGCCAAGCTATATGCGGATTGCCTGGAGGCCATGCACGGTCAGCGTCCCCTGATCTTCTACACCAACGGCTACGAGACCTGGCTGTGGGATGATGTGGCCTATCCACCGCGCAAGGTGGCCGGGTTCTATAAGAAGGACGAATTGCAGCGGTCGATCTTGCGCCGCACGCAGCGTGCCGGGCTGGACGTAGCCTCGATCAAGGAGGCTATTGTCGGGCGCTATTACCAGAAACGTGCTATCGGCAGCATCTTCGGGCAATTCACCACAGCGAGACGCAAGGCGCTTCTGGTGATGGCCACCGGTACCGGTAAGACACGCACGGCTATCGCGCTGGTCGATGCCCTGCAACGCGCCGGCTGGGTCAAGCGCGCGTTGTTTTTGGCCGACCGCGTATCGCTGGTCAACCAGGCGGCCAACGCGTTCAAGACCCACCTTCCCGAGTCCAGTCCTGTGAATCTGGTTACCGAAAAGGATACCGATGGGCGGGTGTATGTCTGCACCTATCCAACCATGCTGAACCTGATAGACCAGAGTGACGGCGGCACGGCCCGCTTCGGCATCGGCCATTTTGATCTGGTAGTCATCGACGAGGCGCATCGTTCGGTGTACCAGAAGTATGGAGCGATTTTCGAGTACTTCGACTCGCTGCTGGTCGGCCTGACGGCGACACCACGTGAAGAGGTCGATCGAAACACGTACGACCTATTCGAGCTGGAACCCGGGGTGCCGACTGATGCCTACGAACTGGAAACCGCGATTTCCGACGGTTATCTGGTACCACCACGAGTGCAGCAGGTCGATCTGCGCTTCCCGCGCGAGGGCATCGACTACGACGCCCTCAGTGACGAGGAAAAAGCACAGTGGGAGAGTCTCGACTGGGGCGACGATGTAGAACAGGGCTTGCCACCCGAGCACGTCAACGCCACGGCAATCAACAACTGGCTGTTCAACAAGGATACTGTGGACAAGGTACTGCAACACCTGATGCAGCACGGCCACTCCGTTGAAGGCGGGGACAGGCTGGCAAAGACGATTATCTTTGCCCGCAACCACGATCACGCGGCCTTCATCGAGGAACGCTTCAACCATCACTATCCGCACTATAAGGGGCACTTCGCACGCGTCATCGACAACCGCGCCAAATACCCGCAAAGCCTGATCGACGACTTCTCGCAGGCAGACAAGGAACCACACATCGCCATCTCGGTGGATATGCTCGACACTGGCATTGATGTGCCAGAGGTCACCAATCTGGTGTTCTTCAAGCCGGTGTACTCGCGCATCAAGTTCTGGCAGATGATCGGCCGCGGTACGCGGCTGTGTCCTGACTTGTACGGCCCCGGTGCGGATAAAGAAGACTTCCGCGTGTTCGATTTCTGTTTCAACTTCGACTTCTTCCACGAGAACCCTCAAGGCATCGACGGTAGTGCTGGCGTAGCACTGGGTACGCGCTTGTTCCGTGCGCGAGTGCAACTACTGGGCCTGGTACAGGCCGATGCGAAACTGGATCCGGACACCGCGCTGAGCCACGCGCTGAGGGATGGCCTGTACGGCGAAGTGGCAGCAATGAACCACGACAATTTCCTCGTACGAATGCATCTGGAGGCAGTGGAACGCTTTCAAGACCGCAAGGCCTGGAATGCGTTGAACGAGCACGATCGCGAGCAGTTGCAACGCGAGGTGGCCGGTTTGCCCTACGAGTTAGAGGCCGACCAGATTGAGTCACGTTTGTTTGATCTCACCGCGTTGCGTATGCAACTGGCACTGGCCGAGGGTGACGTCAACGCGCTGGAGACGCTGCGCCAACGGGTGGTTGAGATCGCCATGCTGTTGGAGGACAAGGCCAGTATTCCAGCAGTGAAGGAACAACTCGGCTATCTGGCCGCGCTTCAGGATCCTGCATTCTGGGAAGGGCTGAACTTGGCAACCCTTGAGGACATGCGACTGCGGTTGCGTGGACTTGTGCCCTTCCTCGACAAGAAGAAACGCACCATCGTGTACACCGATTTTAAAGATGAAGTGCTGGGCGTGCGCGAAGAACAGGCCGTATACATGCCAAAGATGACCGGCGTGCAGTACGAGAAGAAGGTTCGCGAGTACCTGCGCAATCACTTGGATCACCTTGTGATCAAACGCCTTCGCACCAATCAGCCGCTGACTAAAACGGACTTGGCCGGATTGGAACAAACTTTGGAGGAAATCGGTGAGGACGATGGGCCAACCCTGTTGGGCAAGTTGATGGAACGCAGTGGAGCGCCTTCTCTGGCGTGGTTCGTGCGCAGCCTGGTCGGGATGGACCGCACAGCCGCCCAAGCCACCTTCGCCCAATTCCTCAGTGACCGCAGCCTGTCACCGAAGCAAATCCGCTTTGTTGAGCTGATTATCGACCAACTGACTTCTCGTGGTGTAATGAACGCAGGGGCACTATATGAAGCACCGTTCAGCACGTTGGATACCATGGGTCCGGAAGCAATATTCGCCGGACGGGATAATCTGATTGATGGTCTGTTCGAAACGCTTGCATCGGCCCATGAGGGGTTGAGCGCTGCGGGGTAGACCCTCTACGAGGCATAGTAAATTATTCAATTTTTTGATTGCGTTAAGGTGCCAGCTAAAACGGGGTGCCACCAACGGTTGGGAAAGGACTGATTTTCGCTGGCAGTTATTAATTAGCCCAACCAGGACTGACCAGGTTTGCGGCTTCTTATTCGATCTGCGGTATCCTCTCCGAACGATTCTTCAAAAACACCTGCATTAAATTCGCCATCCGGGAAGTGCAGCAGCGATAGCGTGAAGTCGTATTGGTCTGACAATAGCGCATGTTCTGTACAGGGTTGGTCAAGCCAGACTTCAGCGTCAAATTGGCAGCTTACACGTGATGTTGTCGCTGATCCGGTGTTCGCGGCTAGGGACTTTTCTGGAATTGCGATCGGCGGCCTATTTCGTGTTTTGAAATACAACCCAGATCTCAAAGCTGCTCTGCTTGAACGGGCCCATAGGATAAAACCCTCTTTGGAAACCACCAACATGCTACGGCGCGAGGTGTACTGTAGCCATCGCAGCGTTGCAGCCATGAGCGAAACACCATATCGGTTAGCACAAGCTCCCAATTCATCAAAGTCAGGGCGGAGGCGTTCGTCAATCTGAAGCCTGAAATCGTCTAGCGGCATTAGTAATGTCGCTGCAAAAACGTTTGCCTCATTCTCGCGTTGTGCGTACTCAGATTCCCACGTTGCCATATCTTCCGTGCTGCAATGAAAGCCGTTTGGATAGGCTTTGCGGTGCAGCAAGTAGTGGCCGAATTCATGTCCTAGCGTGAAATTGACACGGCCGAGCGAGGTAACACCGTTGTTATAAATGATCCCCCAGCCTATTTTGCCTGGTGGCGCAGGGCTCAGTGCGCCTTCAAATCCCGGCAAATTGGACCCTTTGACGACTGTAATGGGATCATCGGGGTATTTCTGCTTTGAGATTTCCATCGCGACAGCTCGTACATCAATAGGAAAATCAGCTACTCCAACTGAGCGAAGGACTACCGTGATTTCATTTGCGACTCTTTGCGGGTAGAACTTCGTCATTCATCGTCCCAAAGATCGATCATCTTACGAATCTTCTCTTTCATATCCGGATCCATATTTCGGTACTTCCTATAAAACATCTGATCAGTCGCGTCCTCCACAGAGACCTGATCACCGATGAAGTAGTCGATGGTCACCCCAAGTGCCTTTGCAATTTTCCCCAACTTTTCTGCCGATGGTCTCGGAGGTTCCTTGTTCTCCAATTCCCAAATGTAGCTCTTGCTGCTATCGGCGAGGGTGGCCAACTCATCCAGCGTTAATTTTTTATCCTTTCTTAACTTGTTGATTTTAAATCCAATCGTTGTTGCCATGGGGTTCTTCTTAAGGTTGTTCGGTATGCCGAACATTATCTGCTTGACTTTCAGATTTCAAGCGCTTAAATTTAAGTTCGCTACTACGAACTTTTTATAGTTCCATTTTGAATCCAATGTCCACAGAAAGGCTGATGCCGAAAAGGAGAACCCCCATGCAAGCTGAACACAATCAACACCATGACCATGACCATGACCATGACCCGAAGACGCACCCGAACGGACCTGCGCTATTCGTAGATAATGAGCCCTATGAGTGGAATGGGGATAGCATCACTGGGGAGCAATTGCGCGTCCTCGCAGGGGTACCTCAGGATGTTGAAATTTTCCACAAAAATCCGGGTCATCCTGACGAAGAGGTAAAAAACGACACTATCGTTGATCTCACTCTACAGAAGGGGCCTGATCGTTTCTCGACGCAGCCTGTTGGCTCTCAGGCAGGGTGAGTCGCTATGCCATTACTTCTTGATACAGATTATGCGGAGCTCAAGGAGCGAGGCCTGGTATTTACCGAGGACGAGGCACGACGCTTTCTAGTCCTGTCAGGCTATCCGCTGCCAGATGGGCTCTACCATCAGAAGAGCTGCGACGTTCTTGTCATCATCCCGGGGAACTACAATCAGGGGGGCATCGATATGTTATGGACTCACCCTCGACCGACGCGCATCGATGGTAGAGCTATCCCGGCAGTGATGGAGTTGGGAAGCCCATATAATCACCATTTCGATGGAAAAGAATTTTGTCGGTGGTCTCGTCACTGGACCACTGCTCCAGTGCTTTGGCGAGCCGGAACGGATAACGTTGTAACGATCCTGCGCCGAATTGAGTGGGCTCTTAACAACCCGGATCCAGGTGTAAAGAAATGATGGGGGCTCGGATTACATTGCTCGGCTCCCAGCACGAAGCACTTAAGGGTTTTCTTGAGTCTCACCCGCACGGTCATGAAATGGCCGCAGTTGTACTATTCAAACGTTTGCGAATCCAGGTTGAGGGAGTGTCCGACTCCGACCGTTATCTTGCGCAGGAAATTATTCCGTTTGAGGATGCTTGGGTAACCGGTAGCTCACCGTCACATATAGCCTTCAATCTCGCGCCTTTACGCGAGATCTTCCGGAGATGTGAGGACGAGGGGCTTGTCTTTGGTTTTGTTCACAATCACCCTGCGGGGCCAGCAGAGTTCTCTGACGTCGATGAAAAAAACGAATACACACTGATTCAGGCATTGAGCAACCGTAATGGTCCAGATATTACTTTCGTTGCAATGCTATGGGCGGAAGAAAAGTGGGTGGCGCGAACACGTAGTGCTAAGGCGCCGAGGAGTTCTGAGTCAGTAAGGCATACGCTCGTACTTGGCAAGCAAATTAGCCTATACGGTTACAAGGAAAGCAGCGATACGCACTGTGAGGTTCAGGCGAGGCAGACTGCTGCATTTGGGCAACCATTTGTGGATATATTGCAGTCCTTACGTGTTGGTGTTGTCGGGAATGGTGGTACTGGCAGTCCATTTGCGACGCTTGGAGCGCGCGCTGGAATCGGGGAGTTAGTGCTGATTGACAAGGACCAACTTGATGCAAGTAATCTCAATCGAGTTAGAGGGCTTGTGCGCGCTGACATCGAGCAAGCTAAATCAACTACTCTTAAGGCCTTCATTGAGAACATCGGACTGTCCATTAAGGTCGCAGCTGTTGTGTCGGAAGTCGATACTGATCCCATTGCCGTTGATGCGCTAGCGAGTTGCGATGTAATTATTGGTTGTACTGACGATTTTTCAGGGCGTGAGTTACTGAACGTTGCGCTCTATGTTTATGCACAGCCGCTCATTGATATCGGGCTTGGTGGCAGGGTTGATGAAGGGAAGGATGGGTATCCTTATCTCCGATACCACTATGGGCGCATTAGTACCATCCTACCTGAGGCTGGTCAGTGCCTTTTTTGTCAGGGTGTCATAAAAGAGGTCTGGATTCGGGCACAACATGCTCGCCGTGATAATCCAGCCATCACAGCTGAAGAACTTAAGGGGCGATATCTTGAGGATGGCGCGACCGATGCGCCAGGGGTAGGACCGTTCACTAGTGCCACTGCTGACTATGCGCTAGCAACGCTATTCGACCTAATAAAGCCGTTTCGCCGATTTCCACCTGAGGTACGGCGCGATATGTTCTTTGTGGACTTTGTGAAGATGGGAATTCATAGCCACGAAACCGCTAAGGATACTGAGTGCCCATATTGCGGTACGCATAAATTCCTACTGCTGAAAGAATCATCCAGGCTCAACCGACCAAGTCTTGGGAAACGATATGAATTTTCTTAGTAAGTTCGCGGCATGGATTAAGGGGCTTTTCTTTCCAGTCCATGACCACTCGAAAAAGCGATCGAAAGCACTAGTGCCGCCGGTACTTTTTCCATCAGTCATGTCTGTAAGCCTGCCCCCAAAGAACCAAGATATCGACGTTGGTCAGTTCTATTTCATTGAGAGTCGCAGCAAACCGAAGTGGTCTTTATTTAAGTGTCCCTGTGGCTGCGGCGATGTCATCACGATTACATTACAGACAGTACATCAACCCCATTGGCATCTAACACTAACGCAATTTGGCCGCCCAACTTTATCTCCATCCGTCTGGCGTGACATAGGATGTAAGAGTCACTTCGTGCTTAGTGACGGCCGTGTTTACTGGTGCAACGATACAGGTTCTGCTCCACGGCTAAATTAGCCAGCGTATCGGTGTTCTGTGTTGATTGAGTTGCTGAAAGTTGGAAGAGTTTCAGAGGGCTCAGGTCAATCGTAATATTCATCCGGAGAGACCATCAAGAGCTTTGACCACAACGTCCGGCATCTCGGGGCGACCACGCGCATTGAGTGCCGCCCCCGTAACCACGGCTGTGAGCATGAGTCGATCGTCTGGCTTCCGATGAATACTCTGGTTGAACTGCAGACGGATACGTCCATTTCTCACCAGAGAAGTTCGTACAACAAAGCAGTCTCCACTGACCAGTGAATTCCTGAAGTCGGCTTCGATCCGTGTAACAACAAGGTTGATACCATCTCTCGCAAGTTCACCGAACTTAAGCCCCAGGCTCTCAAGCAACTCATGACGTGCATGTTCCAGATAGTTCAAATAGGCGGCGTTATTAACCACATGAGCCATGTCGCATTCGTAGTCACGAACTTTGAACTCAACTTCGAAGACACTCTTCTTGTTATCACTCACCAAAATCCCCTTCTCCCGGACTCATCAATGTCCACACATCGTCATCTCGCAGTTAGCGTGTCCACACCCATAACACGCAGGTATCGGTGTCTTCGTAGTACACACGAACCGGCCAATAGAAAATATCGGTTGTGGTCACTGCGGTTCCTCCTCCGGCAGCAATGTGCCTTGCTGCGACTCGAAGGCACTGGGTGGGCGGAAACCGAAGTGGGCATAGGTCTGGCGCGTTGCCATCCGCCCTCGCGCCGTGCGTACCAGAAAACCCTGCTGAATCAGGAACGGTTCCAGCACGTCTTCAATCGTATCGCGCGCTTCGCCGATGGCGGCTGCAATGTTATCCAGCCCGACCGGGCCGCCATCGAACTTGTGAATCAAGGCTTCGAGCAGGCGGCGATCCTGCTGATCGAACCCGCGCGCATCCACCTGCAACAAGTTGAGCGCTGCATTCGCCAACGGCTGATCGACCGTACCATTACCTTTGACTTCGGCAAAATCGCGGACGCGGCGCAAAAGGCGGTTCGCGATACGCGGCGTGCCTCGTGACCGCGTGGCGATCTCTTGAGCGCCAACTGCATCGATCGTAACACCCATCAAGTGAGCGGATCGGGTAACAATGCGGGTCAAATCCGCCACTGAATAAAATTCCAAACGCTGAATAATGCCGAACCGATCACGCAAAGGCCCGGTCAGCATCCCCGCACGCGTCGTGGCACCCACCAGCGTAAATGGCGGCAAATCCAGCTTGATCGACCGTGCAGCAGGGCCTTCGCCGATCATGATGTCGATTTGATGGTCTTCCATCGCCGGGTAGAGAATTTCTTCCACCACGGCGGAAAGCCGGTGAATCTCATCAATAAACAACACATCATTCGGTTCAAGATTGGTGAGCAGCGCCGCCAGATCACCCGGACGTTCCAGTACCGGGCCGGACGTCTGTTTCAGCCCCACACCCATCTCGTGGGCAATGATATTGGCGAGTGTGGTTTTCCCAAGCCCCGGCGGGCCGAAAATGAGCACATGATCCAACGCTTCACCCCGTTGCCGCGCCGCCGGTATGAAAATTTCCATCTGCTCGACTACCGCTGGTTGACCCACGTAATCGACCAACCGCTTGGGACGCAGGGCGCGTTCGATGGCCTCGTCTTCAGTCACACTTTCTGCGGTAATGACGCGATCAGTCATCAGGCTTTACTCGCAAGTGGCTTAAGTGCCAGCCGGATGATCTGTTCAACGGGCAACGCCTCGGCATCTGGCACGGCCTTGACCATCCGTTGTGCTTCGACAGGCTTGTAGCCCAGGGCTTCCAGCGCGCTCATGGCTTCCTGATCGGCACCGGCAAGTGGTACGGCATCGCCCATCCTGCCCGCCGTGGCCGCCATTGTGGCACCGTCGAAAAACCCTTCGGCCAGACGATCACGCATTTCAATGACCAGGCGCTCGGCGGTTTTTCGACCCACACCGGGTAATCGAATCAGCGCGGCGATGTCATTGCGGGCAATCGCACCCGCAAATTCTTCGGCATTCATACCGGAAAGTACACCCAACGCCAGTTTGGCACCGACGCCTGTGACCTTGAGCAAATGCCGAAACAGCTTGCGCTCGACTTCGCGCGAGAACCCGTAAAGCAGGAAGGCATCCTCCCGCACGACGGTGTGAATCAGGAGCGTGGCTTCCTGCCCGTTGGCGGGCAAATCGAACAGGGTGGAAAGCGGTACTTCGACTTCATAACCCACACCCTGCACATCCAGCAGGATCCAGGGGGGTTGCTTGTTAACCAAAATGCCCTTGAGGCGACCGATCATCGACTGCGTCTCCGGTAACGTGACTGAGCCAGCAACTGCATGGCGGTTTTTTCGACCCCGACGACATCCGCCGAAATCCCGGCCAATGAGGTGCGTCGATAGCAATGACACAAAGCCACCGCTGCGGCATCCGCGCCGTCGGCGGGCGGGTTATCGGTCAAGGACAACAGACGCTTGACCATATGCTGCACCTGAAGTTTGTCTGCGCGCCCCGTGCCGACCACGGCCTGCTTGACCACGGCGGGCATGTATTCATGCACGGCCAAGCCGTGCCCGACGGCAGCGGCAATCGCGACACCGCGCGCCTGCGCTAGCTTGAGCGAAGATTCAGGGCTGCGATACATGAAAATCTGCTCGATGGCGAATTCATCCGGTGCATGAGCGTCAATCAATCGATCGACTTCGGCGTAGATCGCCCCCAGTCGCGCGCTGAACAGACCAAAGGATTTAAGCGAAACGCTTTGCAGATGAATCTGTGTTGCGCGTCCCCGCTCGAAATCGATCACGGCCACACCCATGGTGACTGACCCCGGATCAATGCCCATGACGCGCAAGCGGGCCACGTTATGCGTACGCCTCTTCAGGAATTTCGGCGTTGTGGAACACTTCCTGAACGTCATCCAGATCCTCTAGCATGTCGATCATCTTGACCAGCTTGACGGCCTGATCGCCCTCGACCGGCACAGTGACCGCCGCCCGCATCGCCAACTCGCTTTCTTCGGGCGGGAAACCCGCCGCCGTCAGGGCATCCTTGATCGACACATAATCTTCCGGCGTCGTGATGACCTCGACCGCGCCTTCTTCACCGACTTGCACATCATCCGCGCCGGCATCGAGTGCCGCTTCCATCAGCGCATCCTCATCCACACCCGGCGGGTAATATAAAATGCCTTGTTTGCTGAACAAATAGGCAACTGAGCCATCCGTCCCCAGGTTTCCGCCAAATTTGCTGAATGCATGGCGCACGTCCGACACCGTGCGGTTGTGATTGTCGGTCATGCAGAACACCAGCACGGCCACGCCACCCGGACCATACCCTTCGTAGCGCATCTCTTCATATTGCTCACCGTCGCCGGCACCTACGCCCCGCTTGGCCGCACGCTCCATCGTATCCTTGGGCATGTTGGCCGAAAGCGCTTTATCCCAGGCCAGGCGTAATCGCGGGTTGGCGGCGAGATCGGCAGATTTTCCGATACGTGCCGCCGCGGTGATTTCACGAATAATCTTCGTCCAGATTTTGCCGCGCTTGTTATCCTGACGCGCCTTGCGGTGTTTGATGTTTGCCCATTTGCTATGGCCGGCCATCGCTGCCTTCCTCGTACTGTCGATTAATCCAAAACCGCATTCTATCATCTGATCCGTAGCCCAAGTCGGCACTCAACCGGGCAACCGGAGCGCGCGCCCGCAGAAACCATGAGCACACACCCAAGTACGGCTTCAAAACGTATTCATGCATGTCTTGTCTCGCTCGCAAAACCCAGCCGCGGTGCCCGGCGATACCACGCGATCCAGATCAACGCAGCCAGAAGCCACAATGCCGCCATTCCCCAGGCCAACCAGAGCAGATTCTGGGCCAGATGCGCCACGGCAAACCCCGAAACGATTCCTGCCAGCATCATCTGAGTGAATCCCTGCAGGGCAGAAGCCAGTCCGCGCTGCGCGGGAATGTAATCGAGTCCCATCAGGTTGAGCGAAGGCATCGCAGTCGCCATACCCATGGCGTAGAACATGATCGGTGAGACCGTCCACCAAACACGCCACGCGTTTATTTCAGCCGGATGCTGCGCGAACCAAAGGCTTTGAACCACATTAAACCCCACCGCCACGGCGGCCAGGCCGATGCCGATACTGACGGTAGTCATCGGCGCGTATCGACTGGCCAGAAAATTGCTGACTCGACTGCCCAGAATCAGCCCGGTTACCAGCGGCACGAAAAACTTCCAGAAATCGGTCGGTGTTTGTTGCAGGTGCCCGACCATAACCATCGGCGCGGCGGCGATGTACAGGAACATCCCCGAAAACAGCAGCGCGAACACCAGGGTCAGCCCCATGAACGGGGCATGACTCAATGCGCGGCCATAACTTTTCAGAATAAATAACGGCGCGATGGATTGCCGGTTGTGTGTGCCGACCGTTTCGGGCATGAACGCGAACACCCCGGCCATCGATACACCAGCGAACAGGGCGAGGAACCAGAACACCGACCGCCAACCCAACCACGTATCCAGCACGCCACCGATGATCGGGGCAATCGCCGGGGCAATCGCAAAGACCAGCGTAATGTTCGACATCACCCGCTGGGCCGTGGCGCCTTCGAACAAATCCCGCACCAGGGCGCGACCAATTACCACGCCAGCACCCGCGGCAATGCCTTGGACGATACGGGCAGCGATCAATTCATTGATATTCCCCGCCATGGCCGCACCCACGGAAGCCAGCGCATACACGGTCAGGGAAATCAGCACCATGCGCCTGCGCCCGAAGGTATCGGAAAGTGGCCCGTGCACCAGCATCATGCCGCCGAAAAACCAGAGGTACAGACTCAGCGTGAGCTGCATGGTCGCCTGATCGACGCCAAATTCATGGCCGATGGCCGGGAACGACGGCAGATAGGCATCCACGGTAAACGGGGCGATCATGAGCATACTCGCCACCAGCGGTACGATCAGAAAAGCCTTCGGCGCTGCCCGCGCCTGCTGCGAACTCATGCGATTGCGGGTTCTCGTACCGCGCTTTGGTAGCCCAAGAAGGTCTTGAGTTGTTGGTGACCGTGCTCGGTCAAAATCGATTCGGGGTGGAACTGAACGCCTTCAACGACGAAGGTCTTGTGACGCAAACCCATGATTTCATCGAATGAACCGTCGGGATATTGCGTCCATGCGGTCACTTCGAGCACGTCCGGCAAACTCGCCTGCTCCACCACGAGGGAGTGGTAGCGCGTGGCATCAAAAGGATTCGGCAAGCCACAGAAGACGCCTTCGCCGCTGTGATAGATCGGGGAAACCTTGCCGTGCATCACTTCCTTGGCGCGAATCACTTTCCCGCCAAATGCCTGACCGATCGCCTGGTGGCCCAGGCAAACACCGAAGATCGGGATTTTACCCGCAAACGCGTGGATGACATCAATCGAGATACCCGCTTCCGACGGCGAGCAGGGGCCGGGGGAAATCACGATATGCGACGGCGCACGCGCGGCGATCTCCTCGACCGTGACTTGGTCGTTGCGCGCCACCCAGACCTCGACACCCAACTCGCCCAGATACTGGACCAGATTGAAGGTGAACGAGTCGTAGTTGTCGAGCATTAAAACCATGATCTGAACTTCCTGAAAAAAACACGCCAAAAGTATGCTGAATGATCGGCAGGGTCTGCTTATTCGGCTGAAATCCGCGCCAATTGCGCCAAGGGCAACGGCAGGCTTTCACCATAAGCGAGAAACGACGGATTGAGTACCATCGCGCGACGATTATAGGTGAGCGGCTGACCATTGAGGTCGATCAATTGTCCACCCGCCGCTTCAAGCACACACTGCGAGGCGGCGGTATCCCATTCAGAAGTCGGCCCGAATCGGGGATACAGGTCCGCCAGACCCTCGGCCACCAGACAGGTTTTCAAGGCGCTACCGCAACGGATTACCTGCGGTTCGCCCACGTGCTCGGTCAGTGCGTCGATCAACGCCTGTTCGCGACGGCTGCCATGCGAACGACTCAAGGCCAGTGTGATCGTTGGATTCGGCAAAGGTCGAACTTTTAGCGGTTGCGCCCCCTGTGCGGTGAAACGCCAACTGCCCACGCCCCGGACACCCGCAAACTCGGCACCGGTAGCCGGGGCGTACACCACACCCAGCACCGGCTGATTCTGATGAATGAGCGCAATATTGACGGAAAATTCGCCGTTTCGTTTCACGAATTCCCGGGTGCCATCCAGCGGATCGACCAGCCAATAGTCCGACCAATGTTGGCGCACCGACCAATCCGGCAAGCCGCCCTCTTCGGTCAGCACCGGAAGCTCTGGAGTCAGTGCCTTCAAGCCCGACTTGATGACCCGATGCGCCCACAGATCAGCCTCGGTGACGGGCGAATCATCGGCCTTGTGCATGATGTCGAAATCCCCGGCATAAACGCGCATGATCGCCTCACCGGCCTGTGCAGCGATGGTACGTACGGGTTCACGAAGAGATAGCCAGTCATTCATGGGTCAGTCGGCCTTTGGGAAGATTTTCATTTTACGGATTTCTTGAAATCGACTAACTCAGATTGAGCCAGATGGGCTCGGGCAAGATACAGTGCCGCAATCGAACGCGCTTCGCTGCACTGCCCATCAAAAGCCAACCGGTCGAGGTCATCCAGTGGCCAGGTCACTACCTCCAACGGTTCGGGCTCGTCACCCGGCAAACGCTGGGGAAAAAGTCCCGTCGCAAGCACGATGTGCGTCCGTTGAGCCGAATAGGCGGGGGACGATGTGACTTCACGCAGCAGGGTCAATTGTGCCGCACCGAAACCGGCCTCTTCCATGAGTTCGCGGTTTGCCGCATCCAGGATCGGCTCGTCGCCATCGATCCGCCCCTTGGGCAACCCAAGCTCATAACGCTCCGTGCCACAGGCATATTCACGAATCAGAACGATCCTTCCGTCATCAAGAATCGGCACCACCAGAACAGCGCCTCGCCCCTTTGCCGCCAGTCGCTCGAATGTCACCTCGGTACCGTTGGCAAAAACGAGATCCACCGCTTCGACGGCGAACAAGCGAGTTGCCGCCAACGGTCGCACCGCGCACATCTTGGGAGGCTGTTCCACCGGCATATCGACATCCACTTAAAAACTTATTCTTGCTGACCAGTATACCGCTTGCCCGATCCTTTTCAGGGGAGAAATACCGAGCTCCGCTAACCCTCGTTCAACCTATCCAGCAGATTCGGCTTGATGATATTAAAAATTCAGGTGATCGCCTCTTGACCAAAATAATCCAAGCCTCAAAATGCGCGGCTCGTGCACGAGGTGTCCAATTCTCACCACGTTGTTTTTCATCGTTAAAAGACGTTGGGGAAACAACCTTCGGGAATTGGGTGAAACTGGGAAGCAGGTGAATCCTGCGCTGCCCCCGCAACGGTAGGTGTTTCGTGGAGATGAAGCACAAGCCCGGAGACCGGCCTCAAGCTTTTTCCACATCGGCGTGCGGTGGGCGCGCCCAGATCGTGAGTTTTCATCATGTTCGAATTCCCCATGTCCAGTCGTCACCGGACACGTCGCACTACGCTGGCCAGCGCATGCCTGGCCGCTTGTTCCATCCCCTTATCTGCACTGGCCGGTACGCCCTCTACCCTACCGGATGTAAACGTTACCGCCAGTCACGGCGCGCCGGTCGCTTTTGCGGGCGTGCCTGAAACGGTCATCACCCGCGCAGAAATCGATCGGCTGCAAGCCACTTCGGTTTTGTCTTTGCTTGAAAACCGGGCGGGGATGAATCTGGTCAATCAGGGCGGGCCGGGCAAACTCACGACAGCCTCGATCTGGGGCATGAGCGGCAGTCAGACGCTGGTGCTCATCGATGGCGTGCGAATCGGTTCGCTTACGGCGGGTGCGGCCTACCTTGAAAACCTGCCGGTCGCCCTGATCGATCATATCGACATCATCAAGGGCCCACGTTCGGGGCAATACGGCGCGGATGCCATGGGTGGCGTAATCCAGATTTTTACGCGCAAAGGCAAGGAAGGCATCCAACCTTCGTTTAGTATCGCCGGTGGCAGCAATAAAACCTTCGAGACCTCGGCCAATGTCAGCGGAGGCAATGGCCCGTTCGATTATTCGATCGGTGCATCACACCAAGGTACTGGCGGGTTCAACGCTTACACCGACACAACCGGATCACCCTACGCGGTCAATCAACCGGATAACGACGGTTATCGCAACAATTCGGCCAATGCCCGCCTCAACTACACCGGCAACAACGGCGCACGCCTCGGCGTTCACTGGCTGGGAACCAACGCATTCACCGATTACGACGGCAGCAGCTTTGCGGGTAATCAGCAGCGTTCCCGGCAACAGAATTTCGGGCTGGATGGCGCATTGATGAAAATCGGCATCTGGCAGCTGCGCGCCAGTGCCGGGCGCAATATCGAACGCCAGACCCAATACTATGACGGCAGTTATGTTTCCGAATACAACAGCCGGCAGGATTCATTCAGCCTCGCCAACGATTTTAGTATCGGTCAGGGGTTATTGACGCTGGGTGCGGACCGCCTGAACGATCACGTATCCAGCAGCGTGAACTATGATGTGACCAGCCGTCATAACAATGGTTTGTTTGCCCAATACGCCACGCAAATTGCCGATTTATCCATCCAAACGGCGTTGCGCCATGACAGCAACAGTCAGTTCGGCACGGCCAATACCGGCTCGGTCGATTTAAGCTGGCAACTCAATCCATCTTTGGCGTTGACCGGTGGTTATGGCACCGGCTTTCATGTGCCGAGTTTCAATTTTCTTTATTACCCGGGCGGTTATGCCAATCCGGATCTTAGGCCGGAACACGCACGTACCGCCCGGTTGGGATTCAACTGGCAGAATAATAACGGTTGGAAATCCAGCCTGACGGCTTTCCGTACCCGTACCCGCGACCTGATTGCCTCCAGCGCAAGCACGAACTTTGTGCCCTACAACATTAACCAGGCGCAATCGATCGGCGCGGAATGGCAACTGGGCTGGCATGATCAGAACTGGGTATTGAACAGCAATGCAACCTGGATTTCTGCCGTGGATCGGGAAACGGGGTTAAGCATTCCCCGTCAACCCAAATGGAGCGGACGGATTGATGTGGATCGAAAGTTCGGCGCTTGGCGCATGGGTGCGACCGTTCGAGGCCAGACGGCAACGCATGAATCCACGTTTAGCCAAATCAATAACGGCTTCGCCACCGCAGACCTGCGCTTGAGTTACGCCTATGGTCGCAACTGGCACATTGAGGCGAAACTGAGTAACGTTCTGGACAAGCGATACCAGACCGCCTACGACTACAATCAGGCGGGACGTACCGTGTTATTTACGCTGCGTTACGGATTGTAATTTCGAGCCCCCATCGTCATTGGGCCAAGTCGAAGCGGATTCACCCCCTCCATAAAACCGGAGAATATGAATCCGTTTTTCCATGTGGAGCATTTACTGCGATAATCAAGGCCAAGTTTAGGAGTTGAATGAAGCTGCTCAGTATTTCGTCACAGTTCAGGTCTTAGGGAAGCGCTGATTTATTCAGTGCTTCCCGCTTGGGGCAGGATGCCCCAACACGAACAAAGACGTACGTCTTTGATTCGTGAGAGCCATCGCGGGCGTGTACCGCGATGAGCGAGCTGATTTATTCCAAGGATGGAATAAATCAGCATTTACTTAGACCTTGCGCTATTTCGTTCAGGATTAATTATGAAAACCATTCCCCATCACAGCAAACTCAAGGCATCGTCGCACGCCACTTTTCTGGACAAACCGACACCCAGCGCCCAGTTGATTCTGTTCGTCATTCTTGTTTTGTCGATGGCTGCCACGCGCTACCACCACTTCAGCGCGGTGCTGCATATCGCCGACACTTCCTGGGCGGCCTTCTTCCTCGCAGGTTTGTATCTGCGCGCCCGCTGGATGCTTGTTGCGTTGATGGGGTTGGCCGTCGTCATCGATCTCGCTGCCGTGTGGACAGACGGTCTGGGCATGACCGGATGCTTCTCGCCCGCCTATCCGGGGTTGCTGCTGGCCTACGGTGCCCTTTGGGGTGCCGGTCGACTGAGCCGACATTCAATGCGCCCGAATGAATCAGCCTTCACGACGATTCTGGCTGTCACCGGCTGGCTGACTTTGGGTGTTATCGCCGCTTTCGCCCTCTCCAACCTCAGCTTCTGGGCATGGTCCGGGCATTTTGCCGATTTGTCGCTTGGCGACTATCTTCAGCGCGTGATGGGCTATCTGGGTCACTACATGGCAGCCACCAGTCTCTACGTCAGCTTGGGTCTGAGTGTGATGATGGTTGCTCAAACCCTAACAATCAGGTCGAGCAATCTCCACACTGCCCATTGATGGAGGATCGTTTGCGCCGAAATGCGCAAGCAGAATGAGATTAAAAAGGTATTCATGAAAAACCCCCAGAAATAGGGGCTTGTCGTTCATGGGTGCTAAAGCCGATTAAAGGACTGCGCCTCAGGCAGAAGTCGTATCCCGATCGAACCGCAGACGCATCTCGTCAATCTGCGATTCAAGCAGGCGAATATCGGGTATCCCGACACGCCGCCCGCCCAGATCCGCACTCGAATGCCAGAACCCGCCCTCACTTGAAACATCTTCGGAAAAGCTTTGTGCGTTTACTTCCTCGGAGCGGGGAACCCCGGAGAGCAGCACGGCGTAATAAGGCAAGGCAATGTCAGGATTCGTGCCATACAGGACAACACAACGCACGCGCTGACCAATCGTCGGCAATGGTTCGTTCAGCATAGCCTCCAGACTGACCAGCGGTATCCGTTGAGCCCGCCAATCGACCATGGCCGCATCCAGTCGACTCAGATGCGTACCGCCTTCCGGCAGCATGACCTCGGTGATCTCTGCAACCAAAGCATAGGGCACAATCACTTCCATCTCGCTGACCTGTGTCGGCAGGCGCACGATCCGCACAGTTTTTGATGCCACCGATCCCACCCCTTCACTGGCGTGACTCTCGTTGGTAGCCGCCGCTCCGGCAACGATCGTGGATTCGTCTGAATTACTCATCCCTGCTCCTCATTGTTCAGGATCATGTGATCTTCTGCCATGGCAGCCCCAAACATTCCCGTCCGACCACGAACCCCCGAAATAAAGCTCTCGATTCGTTCGATCAGGTCCGCTTCGCTATAAGGTTTGCCAAGATACGCACTCACACCCAGCGCTTCGGCCCGGCTGCGGTGCTTCTGCCCGGTGCGTGACGAAATCATGATGACCGGCACATTACGTGTCTGCTCGTCGTTCCGGATGGCCCCCAACAGTTCGAAACCATCCATCCGCGGCATTTCGATATCGGTCAGAACCACATCCGGCTTTTGTTCATGCAGGAAGCCCAGCGCCTCGACGCCATCCCGAGCGAGGATCACATCCAGATTATTCCGCTCCAGCGTGCGCGCGGTAACCTTCCGCACAGTAAGGGAATCATCAACCACGAGCACCACAGGACGACGACGCGCGCCAACCTGGGCGGTGAGATCAAGATGACGATCATCCCGACGCTGGAACTGACGCACCAGTTCGAACAGCTCAAGCACCAGGATCACATTGCCATCATCGGAAATCGTGGCCCCGGACAGGCCCGGGATACGACCAAGCTGCGGCCCCAGGGATTTCACGAACAACTGGATTCCACCCAGTTGATGATCAACCTGAATTGCAAAACGGCGCTCACCCAGCTTGAACAGGAAGACAGGACGGACACCCACTTCCTGTGCAGTGGCATTGAACGGTTCATGGCGAAGCAACTCGCCCAGATAGAACAGAGGGTATTGCTCGCCATTGAGCGTTACTGCCGGTTTCGGGCTCGCATACTGTTCGGCCAGCTGAATGGAAGTCATCCGGGTTACGGACACGACACCCTTGTAAGGAATGGCGAACTGGTCGTCGCCAACCGAAACCAGGATCCCGCGTGTCATGGCCTGAGTCAGCGGCAGGTTGAGCTGAATCCGTGTGAACTTGCCGAACTCGGACTGCAAATCGACAAAACCGCCCATCTCCCGGACAGCGCCTGCAACCACATCCATGCCCACGCCGCGGCCTGCCACCTGGGATACGTTGCCCGCAGTCGAGAAGCCCGGCAGGAAAATCAGGGCGCGCGCTTCATCATCGGAAAGATCGATATCCGCCGGTATCAGCTTGCGCTCAATCGCCTTGCGACGGATGGCATCAAGATCGAGCCCGCGACCGTCGTCTTTCATCTCCAGCGTGACGTTACCGCCCGCACTTTCAATGGTGATTTCGATTTGCCCGACTTCCGGTTTACCCAGAACACGCCGTTCCTCGGGCGACTCGATACCATGGGCCAGACTGTTGCGGATCATGTGTTCCAGCGAAGGCAGCAACCCTACGATCGTGACCCGGTCAAGCTCGGTCTCGCCATTGTGGATGATCAACTCGGCATTGCGCCCCATTTCATCGCCGACCTGACGGACGATCCGGCGCAAACGCCCAACGACGTCATTGAAGCGAACCATCCGCAGAGCCAACATGCCATCCTGCAGTTTGCGCCCCAAACGGGATTGTTGCAGCAAGAGCAATTGAGACTGCTCGGTAATATCGCTCATGGCTTCTTCGATACTCGAAATATCGCCCAAGCTTTCCATGATGCCGCGGCTCAACTCCTGAACCTGCGTAAACCGGTCGAATTCGAGTGGATCGAATTCCTCGGCACTCAAGCCCGTTTCAGCCATCAACTCGGCTTTCATCTGCGACTCGGTTTGAATTTCAAGACGCCGTAACTGACCGCGCAAACGAGTCAATGTCTGCTGCAACTCGAACAACTGCCGTTCGAAACCATTGACCTGTCGATCCACACGGGCCTGCAACAGGACGTTCTCGCCAACCTGGTTGACCAATTCATCGATCCGGTCCGCATCGACACGAATCTGCTCTCTTCGCACTTCGTTCGCCACGGCCGCGGCATGCGGCGCAGTGGTCTCGGCCGACTCGATCATCTCGGCTGATTCGGTAACTGCCGTCTCATCAGCAGGTGCTTCGACCGGTTGCTCGAATGGAGCAACTGCAGCAGGTTCTTCTTCCTGAGTGGCTACCGGTTCCCGCAGTGCTTCATCATCCGTGACCAGTGCTTCAATGGCATGAGCCGAACCTTCGTTCGCAATCTCGGCCAACAACTTGATCTGGGCAGGAATCGGTGCCTGGCGTCGAACCAGATCCAGCATTTCACCCAATGCATCATAGGTGTGTTGGACCAAGTTAATCAGGACATCGGTCTGTTCACCGCCCCGATCTCTGGCGCGATCCAGTCGATCTTCCAGCAGGTGGGTAACATCGGCCAGATTCAACAAACCGGCCATGCGCGCCCCACCCTTGAGGGTGTGCAGGTTGCGATGCAACAATCGGATGGAATCGAGATCGTGCGGATGCTGACGCCAGTGGGCGATGTAACCATCCGCCTTTTCCAGCAGTTCTTCGGCTTCCTCCAGGAAGATTTGCAGAATATCCGGATCCTGCTCTCCCGGCAGGTCGTCTGGACGAACCGACATGCCGAGAGCGGCGCTTCGCTCGAACAAAGGCGTTGAAGCCTCTGGTGCCGCGGGAACAGTTTTTGCGGCGTCTTCCTCTGCAGACTTACGCTCTTCCGGCAAAGCAAATGCGGCGTACTCGTCCACCACTTCTTCCGCTGCGGATTCAGTGGAAAGCAACTCGACCAACAATTGATCGATACGCGCGGCAATTTCGCTTTCGATCGGCTCCTCATCCGGTTGGTCGAAGCTCGGCTCAATCGCCCATTGACGCAAACGATCCATCATTAACAACGAACGCTGGAATATCGCCAGATCCTCATGTTCAAGTGAATGATGGTGCTCTTCAAGCAAGCGAATCCATTCTTCAAGCCGGTTGGATATACGCGCGATCGGCTGTACTCCTGCGGTTCTGGCAGAACCCAGAAGTGTATGGACCAGTCGTACCAACTCCTTGTCGCAGGGCAGAGAAATCCGATTTACCAGAGCATGATCGACCTGGTGGCGCAACTGCTGGATATAACCCGAGGATTCCTGATCGAAAATTTCCCGCAATACCGGATCTTCGATAACCGGTAATGGTTGAGGCACTGTTTCTTCGATTGCTTCCTGCGCTGGTTCCGATTCAGGCTCGCCAGCAACGGCGGCGGCCATTGACGACGCTACAGAATGATCGGCTTCGGCATGGATATCAGGCGCAATTTCTTGATCGAAAGAAGTTTCAGTTTCGAACTCTTCTGTCGCATGAAGGATTTCTTCTGACGACGGGATCTCCTCAGAGATTTTTTCTTCAGGGATTTTTTCATCAGCTACAGACGGTGCTTCTTCAGCAAGTTCCTGCACCTCAACCGTGTGCATATCAGCTTCAGTCAGCGGAATTTCCGCTTCAATGGCTGGCTCGGTAACGGCTGATTCAGATGTGGTTTCATCCACCGGCTGACCATTGCTCCAGGCCTCAGCCCAGCCCAGCGACTCTTGCCAATACGACACGGGGGGTTGCTGCCCCTTCGATAAGACCGGCAATGCCTCGTTCATCAGCATGACGGCCGAAAGCACATCGGCACGCAATGCGGGCGTGCTGGTTATGCGGTCGTCCAGAACTTGATTCAGCAGATGCTCATAGGCCCAGCCCCAATCGCCAATCGCGGTCAAACCAACCATCCGGCTACTGCCCTTGATGGTGTGAAAACCACGACGGAGCGTGACCAGATGATCTCGCCCACCTTGGTTGGACCATGCCCGGGCCGCTGCCACAAGCGCGGGCACTTCTTCTTGCATCTCTTCTGCAAAAACTTCCCGCATCTCGATAGCGATTTCGTCCAGAGTTTCTTCAAACCCTGATTCTGCGGAAGCGGTACTGGTTTCTTCCATCTCGGTGCTGGAAACCATCTCCGCTTCCGGTTCATGCGCTGATACCCGCCCAGCGTCTGGCTCGGTGTCTGACCCAGCTTTTGGCAATGAAGGGATTTCAAGCGTCAGATCAGGATTGGCTGCCTGCGCCAGAAAGGATGGATGTTCCTGATCAGGTTCTTGGTTTTCTTCCGACGGTAGCGACAAGTCGATGGCAGGCTCGGAGGCATCCTGCAGGAATGACCATTCGATTGATGATTCGACTGGCTCCGACTCGGCAGAAGGCAAAGAAAGATCGAGTGTCTCAAAATCCGGCAGCGGCTCGACTTCCGATTGCGGTGTCCCACCGGATACTGTTCCGAGTGTGGACTCAGGTTGCTCCTGATCGACTGTCGACTCCGGTGTCAATGTCGTGGGCTGATTAAAGCCAGTTTCGGTTTCGGCTTCTTCAAAAGCCGCTTCTTCGATCGATCCGGCTTCCTGCCCACGCTCTGTCAGATCCAGATCGCCAAGGTCAAAGGCAGCCTCAGTAAACTCCTGCATCGGTTCACTCGATGGCAGTTCTGCCGACGCTTCCTCGCTCAATTCAGGAGCGACAAATGCTGTTTCCGGCTCACTCTGAGAATCAGCAGGCTGTTGTTCATGCAGGTTTGTTTCTTCTGAACCCGCCAACGTGAGTTCTTCATCCGGCACGGGTTCTGAAGGCTGTGGCTCTCTCTCCTCGACGGGCATTGTCTGCGGAGTTTCGGGCAGGTCGAGGGTTTCTGCGGTTATCCCGTCAACTTCCGTCTCTTCAGCATGCAGGACTTCAGAGGATTCAGGGGCCTTGGACTCTTCAACAATCTCGTCCGGGCCTGGCATGGACAGCTGCGCAATCAGATCATCCATACTGGCCAATGATTCGTCCACAGGCAGCATGGGCTCTTCGGTATGTGGCGTTTGAATACCGAGGTCGAGATTTTGCGGTTCAGCGGTTTCTCTTGCCCGATCGCCTTCGATAACCGCTGCGCCTTCATTCAAGACCGGCAACAACTGCAACGCGCCATCCAAAAACTGCACGATCTCTTTCTGATGGTCGCGCAAATTTTCGAGATAGAACTCAATAGCCGCTGACACTTCGGCGAGCGCTGAAATAGTCTCGGCTCGCACGAGCTGCAGATTATTGACATGCAGGTAAAGCCAGCGATGCAGGCCATCAATCAATGGCATTGCGGCCCGGAGTTCGGCCATTTCCAGCACATTGCGCACACCCGCGATCAAGCGTACGGCATTGGTCAGTGTATCCGAAGCCACCGGTTGATCGGTTGGCTTCAATGCCGTATTGACCGCTTCCTTGGAGGCAATGACATCTTCGTAACACGCGGTGGCAAGCGGAATGAGCGCTTCGCTGACAACACGATCGACCGAGGTTAACGACTTGCTGTCATCCACAATCAAGTGCCCGATTTGCGACACCACCTGCTCTGTGGTCATGATCGCCACGGCCAGTTGCATCAGGAAATCATCATCAAGCAGAACGCTTCCGCGGGTTACCTGGGTCAGCTGTTCCAATGCCCCTTGAATCAGTGCCGACTCATGCTCGTAATTCAAAGTAGCCAGCACACCGACGATCTGCTCAAGTCTTGGTTGAATACGAACCAAAGGCTCAAGATCGCTCTTGGCGCCTCGAACAAACAAATCAAGCACATCTTGAGCCGCGTTAAGCTCTTCAGAAAGCACTTGTGCAACCTCTGTCAAGGCCGATGTTTCCAACCCCAGGAAGCGGACACGCTCACCCTCGGTAGAAAGCATCTGGTGCCAAGAACTGACCCGCTCCCCACACAACTCCCTGTCTTCCGGCAGCACACGGACCAGCTCAAGGAGCATATCCGTGGAAAACTCAATCGCCTCGAAACGGATGGCCAGCGAATCACGCCCCTGTATTTCCATTCGGAACAGGCGAAGTACTCGCCCGATCATGCGCTTGGCCAAAGGCAGATAACGTCCCTGGTCTTGGTGAATTGCGCCCAACAATTCCTCAAAGGAACGCGTGGCCACAACAACTGCTCGATTGACCTCCCGTTCGATAATCCGATCAAACGTTTGGATCAATTCAGGAATCGCGGCCACATCACCACGCATAAGCAGAAGAATCTGCTGCTCCATTAAGACAAGCAACTGATTCGACTTGGTTTTCTCTTCCGATTTTGCGGCAATGCGCCCAACGTAGGGATTGACGAATATGCGACTCTCTGACCACAGTACGGTCGAGCGCGCCAATACATTTTCCGTATCGACTTCCGCGAGCCCTTGAGACTTTCTCAACCGATTGATCATCGGTAGCAGGCTCATGGCGTTCACGGTTGCACCCACGCCCAACCGATCCAACAGAGCGCGCAGCATCCACGCCGCTTCGGTTACTGTCGTAACCAGTGACTCGGCTTGTTCAGGCCTGGTTTCCAACTGAGTGAGCGCGGACATTTGCTCTTTGAGCATGACGCGCAAAAGTTGGTAATCGGAGACAGCCAGAACGGCATCAATGGCTTTAACGGCCTGCAAGGACTCGAAAACGAGCTCATTACCGCCCGCACCGCTGCTCAAATCTTCAAGTGCACGCAGTAACTGATCGATTTTCTCGTTCAGCCCTTCCCTGAGCCAATCGAGAACAATTGAGTCCACCTTTGATTCTGTGCGCATAGTCACAAACCGCTCCTAGGATGTGATCGACAGTCCTTTGACCACCGAATCCGCCGTTACTTCAGCCGACCGAACGACTGAAAGAACGATCATTCTTTAAGAATTCGAATCCGACACGCGACACTTAAGGACAGCCTTGTTCACGAATCGGAATAAACACCCTCATGTTATAAGGGGAACCAAACACCCAAATACTAACGATCAGGCATCTTGAAGCCAGCCACCGAGTTATTGAGCTCTTGCGAGAGCGAACCCAACGCACCGATTTCATCCGCTGCACGCGTCGCCTTATCCGTTGTTTCCTGGGTTTCGGTTCGAATATTGTTCACTGTTTCTCGAAGATTTGTGGCCACAAGCGCTTCTTGCTCGGTAACCTTCGCAATTTCACTGATCTGCTCGGAAAGGTTCAGTGAAACGGTCTCAATCTCACGGAGTGCCTTACCGGCATTTTCAGCCAGTGTTGCGCCGCTAACCACGTTGGTCGTGGTCTGTTCCATCGCCAGCATGGCTTCTGATGTATCGGTCTGAATCGTGTTAACCAGCAATTCGATCTGACGTGTCGCTTTACCGACACGTTCCGCAAGACGCTGCACCTCATCGGCAACCACCGCGAAACCACGCCCCGCTTCACCGGCCATGGCCGCCTGAATCGCCGCATTCAAGGCCAGAATGTTGGTTTGGTCGGCAATGTCGGTAATCAGGCCAACGATGTCACCAATTTCCTGGGAAGACTCACCCAGCCGCTTGATTCGTTTAGCCGTTTCCTGAATCTGCTCACGAATGTTGGCCATGCCTGTAATCGTTTCACGCACGGCATCACCACCACGGTGAGCCACATCAACCGAGGACTGCGCTATCAACGCTGATTGTTGCGCATTGAAGGATACCGCTTCGATCTGATCGGACATTTGCGCGATGGCATCGGATACCGAGCTGATCTTCTCTGCCTGGACGCGGGAAGTTTCCGCCAGCGCACGCGAATCGGCCTGTGAACGCTGTACGGCGCTGGCCACGCGAACGGAGGTGTCGTTGATCGTCCCGACCAGATCCCGTAGGGCATCGATCGAGTAGTTGACCGAGTCGGCAATCGCGCCGGTAATATCCTCGGTCACCGTGGTGTGTGAGGACAAATCACCATCCGCCAGGGTCATCATTTCATCGAGCAGACGCAAAATGGCTTGCTGGTTTCGCTGATTTTGAGCTTCTGTCGCTTTTTGATCTCGCTTGGAATCGCGCACCAGTACAACACCCAGCCAGGTCAGCAGCAGCAAAGTGATCAAACCGGTGAGATAACCGAAATAAGCCAACTGACCGGCATTGGTCTGATCTTGCGCCAAGGCGGAAGAAAGCTTGGACACATCACCTGTAAACTCACCGGCAATCTTGTCGATCTTGAGCGCGGCCTGGTTGGCCGCCAGCAAAGTCGGTGCCTCGGACAGCAAATCGGAACCGCCCTGGTTGACGGTGGCGAACAACACCGCCACATCACGCAATTTCGCCCGCGCCGCAGGATCGTTGATTTGAGGCGCCATCCGATTTCCATTCAGGAAACCGTTCAACACACCACCGAACAGGGCTACATCTCGCCCGAAGCGGTCAGAAGCATTGGCAGCATTCTGTCCGCCCGATGTGATTTCACTCATGGTCAAACCGATACGCTCGACCAGCATGAGCTGCCGGGTGGCCAAATAGACAACCTGGGGGCTGGCCTGAGCGGCAATCAGGGTTTGCACCACTTCGTCGGAACTCGACAACAGATCCGGCAGCAACTGGTTGATTTGAGAAGCCAGATCACCCACACCCAAAATCGCTTTTTGCCCCTCAAGCACCTTGGCCAAGGCGAGGTTGTATTCATCCCAGATCTTCTGAACCTTGGCCAGTTCGGCTTTACGCTCGTTTGGAACGCCCGCGTATGGACGCTTGGGATCTTTACCGCTGAGTGCATTCAGGTCTGAAATGAATTGGGCGCGCAGGGCGAGCACAGTATCGAAAGAAGCCTTGTTACCGCGAACAGCGCGCAGTGTTTCAATCGTCATTTCCTGTGACGAACGTTCAAGCTGGGAAGCCACGAGACGACGTTCCAACAAGGTCTGGTCGTTCTTTGCGGAAAGAATAAAAATCGCGACGGTAACCAACAAGGTAATAGCCGCGACCACGACCAGCACGATGACCTGGCGGCTCAGACCGCCCAACTTAACTCCAAGACTCATAGCTACTGCCCACTCCTAGCTGTATAACAGGCCAAATCCCTGTTGTGAAATCGATCGAAATTCCAATCTTTCAAAATATATTCAAGCGACTGCATTCATGAATTGATCACTTTCCACCAGTGCTTCCAGATTCAAGATCGGCAACCAGTCGTTATCCATGCGCACTTCCCTTAAAACCCCTTGCAGATGAGGTTCTTTCACGGCGCGCTCGGCGCTGAACGGGATCTGGCGAATACCATAGGAACGGTCGACGATGAAAGCGGCGCTGAACCGCTGCGTTTTGGCAAGCAAGACGACTGAATGTCGGCCGGGTTCCGACGGGAGATCAAAGAACAAGCGCGCCAGATCGTAAACCCCGGTCAACTCACCGCGCATATTGGCCAAGCCGACAACCCAGGGCTTCGCGCCCGGGATGCGAACCTGCCGAGGCGGAGGCAAAATGGCGCGAACCTGGACCAACGGCACCAGCATTCTTCTACCCCCTGCGCGGAAGAGCACAGCCTGCCAGGTTGACTCGACCTTATCCGTTTTCGGCATGCCGACCGCATGGGCGGCCGCCTCGGATTCAACCCAACATAGATAGTCAAATAAATTCACAAATCACCCCCGACTGGAGTCAATGGAGCACGGTTGTGAGAATACTCATCAAGTCCGCCTCTTTGACCGGCTTGACCAGGTAATCTTTGGCACCTTGTCTCATGCCCCATATTTTGTCGGTTTGTTGATCTTTCGTCGTCACAATGATGACGGGGATGTGTGATGTTTCCGGGTTCTTGTTCAGTTCACGTGTTGCCTGGAATCCGTTCATGCCGGGCATGACCACATCCATCAACACGGCATTGGGCTGAGCCTGCTTGACCAGGGCAATGCCTTCTTCAGCATTCTTCGCCACCGACACCTGATGTCCGTTACGCTCCAGCATCGTTTGCAGAACATAAACTTCGGTTGGTGAATCATCGATAACAACGATATGTGCCACAGTAACCTTCCCTTACAAGTTTCAAATTCATCCAAAAATCGTCAGAACCAATCCACTCGATAAAACACTTAAGAATCAAGCTGCGTTGGTAGAAGCGCCCGCACCCTCGGTAGCAAACCGGCCGATTGCGCCGAAAAGCTCCTCGCTGGTAAACGGTTTGGTCAGATAATCAGACGCGCCGACAATATTACCCCGTGCCTTGTCGAAGATGCTGTCTTTGCTCGACAGCAGGATGACCGGTGTGCGGGAGAACCGAGCGTTGTGTTTGATGATTGCCGTTGTTTGATAGCCGTCAAGCCGTGGCATCAGAATGTCGATGATGACGATGTCGGGCGAGAAATCACCGATTTTTGCCAACGCATCAAAACCGTCAACCGCGCTTTCGATCACGCAACCTGCTTTGGACAGCAGGCTATCTGCGGTACGACGAATGGTTTTACTGTCATCGACTATCAGGACTTTAAGCCCAGGGAACGCGAGGGCACCCGCTGTCGTTTCGTTCGATTGATCCATGGTGTGATACCCAGTAGTGGTGAGAGGCCTGTCAAACAGGCGATTCGCTAAATCCAATGGAGTGAATGTACCCAAGGGAAGCTGCTTTGGCAATTAATTCGCGTTGTGTCGAAGTTTACAACGGGCCGACCAGCCCCGTCTTGCATCAAAATCGCCATGATTGGTGCAGTTCCATTGCCTACACTATGTGCCTTGACCATTGCCACAGTCATATCGATAACAGGTATGCTTACCCGCTGAACGGGAATAATCCGGCAAGGATAAAAACATCCACCACACTGATAAAACAGAGAAAATAAACAATGCCTTCCGAAGCACTGCGCACCCCACACCCAGAACTGGACGCCCACTATTGCGGCCCCTTGTTGCATATCGAGTCGCATATCATCCGCTGCCACCGGCAAATCGAAGCCTGGTTCCGTGCGCAATGGCTCAAGCATCCCGCGCCATTTTATGCTTCCGTCGACCTGAGGAACGCAGGCTTCAAGCTCGCGCCGGTCGATACCAACCTTTTTCCGGCCGGCTTCAACAACCTCAATCATATTTTCGATCCGCTGATGGTGCAGGCCATTCAGGCCGCTGTGGAACATGCCTGCCCGGAAGCAAAGGACATCCTGATCATCCCCGAACGCCATACGCGCAACATTTTTTACCTCGAATCACTGGCCGCACTGGTCGCATTCGTTGAAATGGCCGGTTTCGGGGTGCGCGTCGGCTCACTGGAACCCATCACGGAGCCGGTCAATTTCGATCTGCCATCCGGCCGCAAGCTTACCCAGCACCCCATATGTCGTGTCGGCAGACGGATCGAAGTGGATGGATTCTCTCCCTGCACCATTCTGGTGAACAACGACCTCTCGGGCGGGCGTCCGGAAATTCTGGAGGATCTCGAACAAACCGTGATTCCACCGGTCGAACTCGGCTGGTGGAAGCGTTCCAAGTTCGAGCACTTCTCGATCTACCAGGACCTGACCCAGGAACTCTGCGCGACCATTGATCTCGACCCCTGGTATTTATCCCCCTTGATGCGCGACTGCGGACACATCGATTTTCTCAAACGCGAGGGCGAGACCTGCCTGCAATCTCAGGTTGAAGAACTGCTGGCCGAAATTCAGGCCAAGTACGACGAGCATCAGATCAAGGAAAAGCCCTTCGTCGTCATCAAGGCAGATGCAGGCACCTATGGCATGGGCGTGATGACCGCACAATCCGCCGATGACGTGACCCAACTCAACCGCAAGCAGCGCACCCGCATGAGTGCAAGCAAGGAAGGCTTGGGCATCGATCGGGTACTGATACAGGAAGGCGTACACAGCTTCGAAAAAGTTTCCATTCATCAAGACGATGATCGCTATGTGGCCGAACCGGTCATCTACATGGTTGATCACTTCGTCGTCGGCGGTTTCTACCGCGTGCACACGGAAAAGGGAATCAATGAAAGCTTGAACTCGCCGGGCGCGGCTTTTGTGCCCTTGCCGTTCAACGAAGCCTGCAGCCTGCCTTCACCGGATAGTTCACCGGACAGCGAGCGCAATCGACTCTACGTGTACGGTGTGGTCGCGCGTCTCGCCCTGCTCGCTGCCGCATACGAATATCAGAAGATCCGTGAAACGGATGCCGCCACCGAACAAATGGCGGGCGATGCGGCATGAAGATCGGCATCCTGATGGACCCCATTTCCGGGATCAAACCCTACAAGGACACCTCATTCGCACTCTTGCTGGCCGCCCAGAACCGAGGTTGGTCCGTGTTCTATCTGGAACCGGAGTGGCTCTATGCCGAGCAAGGCCTTCCCCGTTCGCGAATGCACACCATCATCGTATTCGATCGCAACACCGACTGGTTCGAACTCGGCCCGGCACAAACGCAGGATCTGGCTGAACTCGACATCATCATTCAGCGCCAGGATCCGCCCGTCACGCTCAATTATCATTACGTTACCGCGCTGCTGGCGCTGGCGGAGCGTCAGGGGGTTCTGGTTGCCAATCGCCCCAACGCGTTGCGTGCAGCAAATGAAAAACTTCTGGCCCAGCACTATCCTGATCTGTGCCCGCCCACACTGGTAACGCGTGACCCAGCCCAGCTTCGCGACTTTTTGAGTCAGCACGGGCACATCGTGCTCAAACCCCTGGATGCCATGGGCGGCAGTTCCATTTTTCAGATTCAAGCAGGGGATCTCAATACCGCTGTCATCATCGAAACCATGATTCAACACGGGTTGATCATGGCGCAGAAATTCCTGCCTGCCGTGCGTGAAGGCGATCGGCGTATCTTGCTGATCAATGGCGAACCTGTCGATCACGCCCTGTTGCGTGTGCCGCGGGCAGATGAATTCCGGGCGAACCTTGCCGCAGGTGGGCGCGGGCAGGTCGTGCCCCTCCGGGAGCGAGACCGGGAAATTGCCGCCCGGGTCGGCCCGGACATGGCCGCGGCGGGGTTCTGGTTTGTCGGCCTGGATGTGATTGGCGACTACCTGACGGAAGTCAACGTCACCAGCCCGACCTGTGCACGGGAAATCGACGCGGTTTGCCACAATGATCCCGCCGGACAGCTACTCGATTTCCTGGCAGCCAAACGCCTGAGGCGTCCACGCGAACAGAACTTGAGTTCCCCCCAATAGTCGAACTTGGCCCAACCCCGCATCACGGAACCTTCATGCTGACTCGACGCCAATTCCTGGCCACGCTGGCCGCCAGCCCGCTTTTGATTTCAGGCTGCACCAAGTCTGAAACCCGAATCGTCGAAGAAGGATTCACCGTCTTCAACATGCCGATGACGCTGCGATTTGCCAATGAATCGCCTGAAGCCATCACACAGACGGTGAACGCCGCTGCGGGCATCGTCGAGCCACTGTACCGACGAATCCACCCCTGGAAACCGAGTGATCTCACCCGACTGAACGCCCAACTGGCCGCCCATGGCAAGGCGGCGGCCACGCCGGAAATCATCGAGCTGATTGCCATTTCCCGAACGCTGTTCGAAGGTACCGATGGCGCGTTCGATCCCACCATCGGCGCGCTGATCGCCGCCTGGGGGTTTCACAACAGCCACGTCACCGAATCGCATCCGCTACCGACCGAAGCGTTCCTCGATGCCTGGCTGGAACATCGCCCGACCATGAACGACGTGCATGTCGACGGATTGGAAGTCCGCGTCACCAACCAACGCGTGCAATTCGACTTCAACGGTTGCGCGGAAGGCTACGCCGGGCACCTCGTGATCCAGGCAGCCGAAAAGGCGGGGATTACGAACTGCCTGTTCGATACGGGCGGCGATCTGTTCATGATCGGGCAGGCGGGCGACAAGCCCTGGCACTTGGCCATCGAAAACCCCCTGAAGCGGGGCGTACTCGCCAGTATCGATCTTTCTGGGAATACGGCGCCCAACGGCCACCAGTCTCTCAACAGTTCCGGCAACTACGAACATCGTTTTATCTACAAAGGCGAAGCGTATTCGCATATCATCAACCCGAAAACCGCGCGCCCCGTTCGTCGGATTGCGGGCAGCACGGTGTGGGCAAACCATTACGCAATCAGTGATGGCGCGACCAAGGGTGTCATGATGCTGGAACCGGAACAGGTGCCCGATATGGTGCGCAAACTCAAACTCGACGGCGTGCTGTTCATGGAAGAAACCGGCCAACTCTGGATGAATCAACGTATGCAGGACAAGTTGCACCTCGTCGAACCTGTCGCCGGTCTGACTGCCACTCACCTCATAGCGGAGTAAAGTCAGCGCTGGGATCACCTATGAGCAAGACGCGCTGCAACCACAAGGAAGAATGATGGATCATTGGGCACTCGATCAAAACTTCATCGATAGCGACAAACGCTTCGGCGCCGCACTGCTCATCGCATTGGTCGTTCACGCCGTGTTTCTCACCATTTTTTTCACCGGTGACAAGCCCAGTCCGCCACCACCCCGCCCGATCGAACTGACGCTGGATGCCCCGCTGGCAGCCAAGACCAACGATGCCAGTCCCACGCCATCCGAAAAGATCAACGACAAGATAACAACCCAAGCCCTGGCCAGCGCTGCGGGCGAACAGACCAACACCCTGCAAAAACCAAAATCCGGCAAAGGCATCACCACCGCAGGCAATAACGGCATCACCGACACACCGACCACAAATGCCGCGCCGGATGCCTTCAACCGCCTGAATGAGGCCGTGAGCCGCTCCCTGAAAACGGGTTTCCTGACCAGCAGAACAATCAATGGCCCGGCCGGGGATTACCTGTCGCACTGGAAGCGACAGGTCGAAGCCTATGGCAATGCGCACTATCCCCAAGACCTGATTTCCCAAAAAATATCCGGGCAGTTGATTCTTGCCGTAACAATCGATAAAGAAGGTCACGTTCTGGATATCGCCATCCAGCAATCGTCGGGCAATTCGAAAATCGATACAGCCGCGCGGCGATTGGTTCAGTTGGCCTCGCCCTACCCGCCTTTTCCGCCCGCACTGGCCGCCCGATTCGATCAAATCGTCATTACGCGCACCTGGCAGTTTTCCAGCGGACATGAGTTATCTACACATTGATGCGGAGCATCATGGAGAATGAATTTTTTGAAGCACCACCAAAACCCCATAAATTGTCGCTCGAATCAGACCAAACAAAATGGTTATAAGCCATAGAAAAAACTTACCGCATCGCCCGAAAACCTAGCCCGGATATTTCACCGAGGAGGTATCGGCACAGCCTTGAAACCCGCATAAAATCAGCGTGCGACGAAGATTTTGTGGGGAGCTGTACCGATGCCAAATTGTACTGCGGATGAACTGGATTTTGG